>DASYVW010000308.1:0-2252 GCA_035936675.1 Gemmatimonadales bacterium | reverse complement strand
GGAGAGCCTGCCTGCCTCCAGTGGGGGCTCAGCGAGCTCATGCGTCAGTACCAGGTTCTCTTGTATGCTGCCGAAGTCGAAGTCACTCAAGAGGCGATCGAAGCGGGTGGTCGTGCGGTGCAGGTTGGTGTAGTGGCGGATCTGCTTGAACCGGGGAAGATGCATCCGCGGTTGACCGGGATCGAACTCCCATGGGTGCACGTAAAACACGACGGGCCGTCCCTCGGAGTTGCATCGCTGCATGAGGTGTCGGGTAACGGCATAGGGAAAGATTCTGAAGTAGCCACCGCCGCTACAGGGGACCCGGCCGCCCAGGACCTGGGCGCAGCTCAGCGGAAGCTCGATGATCGCGTCCGTGGCCCGATAGGCCGCGAGGGGAGCGTGACGGATACCATAGTCAGGGTGGAACCCGATCGGGAATACCGAGGAGTCGTATTGGATCCCGTGCTTGGCCATGATCTCATAAGACCAGAGCGTGCGACGGGTGACGCTGAACGATGGTGCTCGAAACCCGGTTACCTGCTGCCCCGAGGTCTGGCGCAGGATTGCCAGGGTGTTGGTGAGCTCGGCGTCGAGCTCGCCGGGGGTCATGGAGGTCAGCAGTCGGTGGGAATAGCCATGGCATGCGATCTCGTGTCCTTCTCCTGCAATATCGCGGACCAGCTGCGGCAGCCGCTCGGCCAACCAGCCAAGCACGAAAAACGTCGCCTTGGTATGGTGCTTGTCGAGCAGCTGGAGAATCCGTGCGGTGTTGGTCTTGACCCGCAGCTCCAGGAGGCCCCACTGACGATATGAGATCACCTGGGTCAGGTTGTGAACCTGGAACCAGTCCTCCACGTCTACGGACATCATGTTGATCATCGAGCCTACTCACGAGAATCGGAGAGGCGCGCGTCTACGCAGTACAGCTGGCCGATCTCGCTGATCGAGCTGATGGTGAATCCGGCGCTCTCGAGGAGATGGCGGACGGCATCCCGCCGGTAGAAATAGACCGGGCAACCGAGCACTGATAGACGGGCCTTCCGAACGGGGGCTCGCCACGTGTCGGCCCGGGGCCAGGCAGAGAGAAACCGGCGCTCAGACAGGCGCCGAATTTTGGCAAGGCGTGACCTGGGATCCTCTACGTAGTCCCAGAAGCCGATCGCGATCACCAGATCGAAGCGCTCCTCGGTGCTCCAGTGCTCGACATCGGCGAGTACGAATTTGCAGTGTGCCGCTACGCCGCTCGCGGCGACGTGCTGGCTCGCCAGACGAAGCATTTCGGGCGCGACGTCGACGCCCACCACGCGCCTGGCTCCGCGCTTTGCGAGCTCGGCGACGAAGCGGCCCGATCCGCAGCCGATGTCGCAGATTCGCGAATCCCGGACGCCTCCGGCCGTTTCCATGACCCAGTCGAAGCGCTCGAACATGTCGTGCCGGAGCCACCCGTCCAGCGCTCTCGCGAGGGGACTCTTACGTCCCGAATAGATTGCATCGAACTTGCCGGCGACGTCATTCCAGTAGGTCGCGACTTTCTGAGCGGTGTCCTGCGTCATGTGACTTCCTGACAAGACAGAGGTTCAGGGCCGGGCAGAACCGATCTGCGGACCCGCCAACGCTGCGCCGGTACCATCAAGCGGGAGTCAAGTCCGACGACGGCACCCGACGCGGGGACTTGGCTTGTTCGGAAGTATCTGTCAGGCAATGGGTTCCGGTTGCTTGCTGCGGCGCAAACGGGGTAGGAGATCGAGGGTCCGACATTGCGCCCCAGTCCGCCGATCTTCAATATTCAGCAGCACCCTGACCATCTCAGAAACGGCGCGATGGCAACGACTTTCACCTGTCTCGGCTGCGGCGGCGACCTCGGACCCGGGAACCGCTTCTGCTCGACCTGCGGGGCCGGGGTGCTCTCCTGTGCGACTTGCGGGCAGCCTCTCCTCGAGGACGATGGGTTCTGCCCCAGTTGCGGCACCGCTGCCGATGCCACCGCCAGTCTCGACCCCAACGCGTCACAAGAGCCCGACCTGGGCTCGTGGGGCGAAGTGGTCCAGCGCCTTCGGCGTGCCACTCTCGGCGAGTTCGAGATCGGACGCGAGCTCGGCCGAGGGGCCATGGCAGCGGTCTTCCTGGCCCATGAGATCTCGCTCGACCGGAAGGTCGCGATCAAAGTCATGTCGCCCGGCCTGCTCATGGATGAAGGGATGGCCGAGCGATTCAAACGTGAAGCCATCACCATCGCGCACCTGAATCACCCCAACATCGTCTCCGTGCAC
>DASYVW010000307.1:0-2950 GCA_035936675.1 Gemmatimonadales bacterium | reverse complement strand
CGCCTTTCTGGAGCAGGTACCCTCCATAGCCACGATGCCGGTCGGTTACCATGCGCGCACCCCAATGGCTGGCCTCGGTCGCCTCGATCAGTAAACCGTTCAGGTCGATGCTCTGCCCCCACTCCAGCTCGTGCACCTGGTCGAACCGCCGGGCTAGATCACGGTTGCCCGCCTGCACCACGACCGGGGTGCCGGCAGGAAGCAGCCGCAACGTGCCCAGGTCCGTGTGATCCATGTGAGCGTGCGAGAGGAGAATCAGGTCGAGTGGTGGCAGCTCCCGCACTCGAAGCGCGGGCTGCACCAGACGGCGCGGCCCCAGCTTGGCTAACCCGCGGCCGATGCCGATCCGCCGCTCCAGCGCCGGATCGGTAAGGATCCAGGATCCTTGGAAATTGAGCAGCACCGTCGCGTGGCCCAGCCATGCGGCCGTGAGCGTGTCGTCACTCCACGAGTGCGGGTCAGGACGCTGCGGTGCAAGGGCGATGTTGGTTGGGTGCATGTTTCAGTCACGAGTCACGGGTCACGAGTACGAGTCTGGAGTCTAGTCGCCCCGGCCCCGTGACTCTAGACTCGCGGCTCTAGACTCTCGACTCTCAGCGAGTATGATCCCGGGCTATGAGAGTTGTCCTGCAACGAGTTTCACGAGCGTCCGTGACGATCGACGGCAGGGTGGCTGGTGCGATCGACCGGGGGTTCTGTCTTCTCGTCGGGTTTACCCACGGCGACACCGCGGCGCAGGTAGATTGGATGGCCGACAAAGTGACCGGGCTCAGGCTGTTTAGTGACGCCGATGGCAAGATGAATCTGGGGCTGGAAGATGTAGGGGGTGCGGTTCTGATCGTCTCCCAGTTCACGCTCTACGGCGATACGTCCAAGGGACGGCGTCCTTCGTTCATCGATGCGGCTCGCCCCGAGCTGGCCGTGCCCCTCTATGAGCGGTTCCTCGCGGCGGTTCGTGCGCGGGGATTCATCGTTGCCGCTGGAGAATTCGGAGCCGACATGCTGGTCGAGATTCATAACGACGGGCCCGTGACCCTCATCCTGGACCGCGGACCATGAGCATTGCTCCGCTTACCCTCGCGTCGGGCTCGCCGAGGCGCAAGCAGCTGCTCGAGATGCTGGGTATTCCGCTTCGGGTGGTCCCGTCCAACGTGCCGGAGGTCCGGCGCTCGCTGGAGACCCCGATGGACTACGTCGAGCGGCTCGCCCGGGAGAAAGCACTCAGTGTTCCCGGTGAGCTGGTGCTCGGGGCCGACACCACCGTGGTCGTCCGTGACGCCGTGCTGGAGAAGCCAACCGACGCCGCCGATGCGCTGCGGATGTTGCAACGGCTTCAGGGCCGAACCCACCAGGTGGTGACCTCAGTCGCGCTCGTGGCTAATGAGACAGTGCACCAGGCCACCGACGTCACCAACGTGACGTTCCGGCGGGTGGACGATGATTTTCTCGAGGCCTACGTGGCAACCGGCGAGCCGATGGACAAGGCGGGGGCCTACGGGATTCAGGGCTACGGGGCGGCGCTGGTGGAGCGGATCGAGGGAGATTTCTTCAGCGTGATGGGGCTTCCCGTGCGGCTGGTCTTGAACCTGATGCGAGAGGCGGGGTGGGAGTATCGGTTTGGGAAGTAGCTCCTAGCTCTTGACTCCCTTCACCCGGTAGACCTGCACCGACCTCGTCCTCCCCCGCAGCGACGTCGCAGGCAGGTACTCGTAGTCCGCGGGGTCCTTCACCACCTGACACACCGCCTCGCTCACCAGGATCTCTCCCGGCCCGGCCTCGGAGCAAAGTCGGTGGGCCACGTTGACCGCATCGCCGATTACGGTGTACTCCAGCCTCCGATGGCTCCCGATGTTACCCGCGAACACGTCGCCGTAGTTGATCCCGATGCCAACCCCGATCTCAGGCCGGCGTGCGCTGACCCACCGCTCGTTGAGCCGGGCGATGCCGCGCTGCATCGCCACGGCAGCGCGGAGCGCGCGGTCGGGATCGTCCGCGTGCGCGATGGGGGCACCCCAGAGGGCCATGATGGCATCGCCGACGAACTTGTCGAGCGTCCCGCCGTGCTCAAAGATGATCTCGACCATCTCGCTGAAGTACTCGGTCAGGAGCTGGGCGATGGCATCGGGTCCCATCGACTCGGCCATGGACGTGAAGCCCCGGATGTCGCTGAAGAGGATGGTGACCGGCCGCCGGTCCCCGCCTAACGGCACGGCGGTGTCCTGCTGTGCGATCTCGGCCGCGACGTTCGGGGCGAAGTAGCGCTCGAAGTTGGACCGGACCAGCGCCTCGCGCCGTACCTGCTCGGCATACCCGCTGTTCCGGATTCCGATGGCCGCCAGCCCGCTGAACGCGACCAGAAACTGAAGATCTTCGTCGCTGAAGGAGTTGGCGGCGGTCACGCTGTCCACGTATAGGAGGCCGAGGATCTGATCGCCCGAAGCCATGAGCGGCGAGCACATCGCGCTCCGAACGCTCTGGGCGACGATCGAGTGGCCCTTGAAGCGGCTGTCGGTCCGGGTGTTGTCGGAGACGACGGCTACCCGCTCCTGAATCACCTTGTCGGCAATCGAGCGAGGGACACTCTGGAACTCGGTGTCGCCGAGGCGACTCCGCGACATCGAGGGTACCAGAGCTCCAGTGGTCTCGTTGCGGAGAAGAATGGAGACCCGGTCCACGTTCATGACCTCGAACACCATGTCCACCACATTGCGGAGGAGCTTATCGAGATCGAATTCACCGGAGAGCTTCTGGGAGATGTCCAGCAGCAATGAGAGCTTCTTGGCCTGGCGCTCCTCTGCCGACTCGGCCGCGACCCGAAGCTGGCCGAATCCCGAGGTGTGATTCCGGCTGGTAATCCCGGGAGGCCCGCCGCCGCTGACCACAAGCTGGCGAACGATGGTGTCGCTGTGGACCGGGTTGGCGGGAAGCTCGGGCCCCCCTCCGGATCTGC
>DASYVW010000306.1:0-15523 GCA_035936675.1 Gemmatimonadales bacterium | reverse complement strand
GGCGCGGCTGGAACGGCTGAAGGCGGTACGCAATCAACTCGCCGTGCGCTACGATCTCGCACCGGGAGTGCTCTGCGCCAACGGCACTCTCGAGGCAATCGCCCGGGTCAATCCGTCAACGGTGGAAGGCATGGGTGAAATCCGCGAGCTGCGTCGCTGGCAGCTCAAGGAGATCGGCCGTGACCTGCTGGCCGCGTTGCAACAGCCCGCCGCGTAGGCCGCGACTCAGAAGCCCAGGAAGGTTCGAACTCTGGGGTCCATCTTCTCCGGGGTCCAGTACGGCTCCCACACGAGCTCCACGTCTACCGACCGTACACCCTCCATATCGCCGACCACCCGCTTCACGTCCTCGATAATCTCGGCGCCGGCCGGGCAGCCGGGCGACGTAAGTGTCATCTGAACGCGGACATCGCCCGCTTCGTCCACCTCGACGTCATATACCAGCCCAATGTCGATGATGTTGAGGTTGAGCTCGGGATCCTTGACGGCACGGATCGCTTTTCGGATGGCTTCGGTGGTGGGCATGGCAGGCTCGGGGCTTGGGACCAGAATCTCTCAAAACTCCTTGTCGGAAAGATAATGGGCCGGCGCGATCAACACTGGGCAACCAGGTCCTGCTGGCAGCCGCGCGGAACCAGCCGAAGGGCCGCGTCGGAAAGCTCGGTCCTGATGGGCCGAAGGCGATGAGCCGAGTCCCCGGCCTTAGGGTCGAAGGTTCGGTTGGTGAGAAAGACGAGAAACAGGTCGTTCGTAGGGTCGATCCAGAGCTCCGTGCCGGTGAAGCCGGTATGCCCGTACGCCGCACCGCTTATCAAGGTACCATAGAGGCTCGGCTCACCCTTGATGACTTCGGGTGTATCCCACCCGAGCAGTCGGGGACCGCTGTTGGTGTCCTTGGTCAGAAAACGCTTCATGGTTGAGGCGCTCACCCATTGGCCGTTGGGACCGGCGCCGCCCCGCAGCCAGACCTGGGCGTATCGGGCGAGGTCCATCCCGCTTGCGAAGATGCCCGCGTGGCCGGCTGCGCCACCCAGGACTGCCGCGTTGGGATCGTTGACCTGGCCCTGCACTGGTTGACCGCGCCAGACGGCGGTGGGCACGGTGCGCCGGCGAATTGCGAGCGAGGGGTGGTACATCGTCTGCCGCAGCTCGAGCGGGTCGAATACCTCCCGCGTAACGAAGGCCTCCAGCGGCATTTTGGACACACTCTCAACGACCAGGCCCAGAAACATGGCGTTGAGATCACTGTAGACGGCCTGGTCTCCGGGCCGGCGAGTCGGTCCCTCCGTATAGAGCACCTCCAGGGCGCTCGCCCGGGTGCGGGCCCGCTTGAACAGCGGGATATAACTCCGGAGTCCGCTGGTGTGGTCGAGAAGCATGCGCACCGTCACCTGGTCCCTGAGCCCTCCGGAAAAGCTGGGCAGGTAGCGGCGCACCGGTGCATCCAGATCGAGTCGTCCTGCATCCACCAACCGCATGATGGCACTCGCGGTACCAACCACCTTGGTGATCGATGCGATATCCCAAAGAGTGGAGTCCGGGCTCGGAACCGGTGCCGACGGGTTCCAGGTGAAGTGGCCGTATCCTCTGGCGTACAATAATGAATCCCGGCGGCCGATAACGACGACCGCGCCGGGGTAAATGCCTCGTTTGATTCCGTCCCGAACGGTGGCGTCCACCTCCTCGAACGATTGGGCCGAGACCGGCAGGGCGCCAATCGACAAGCCTGCAATGAGCGCGAGGCCGACCAGCCGGCTCCGCCCGATACGCGGCTTCAGGGTGCCCCACCCGTGTCACGAACGGGGCCGGGCGGGAGCCGGTACAGCACCTGGGCGGTACGGCGGTCCCGGTCCGAGAGTGTCCCGATCCGTGTGGCCGGAAACATGACGTCGTTGGAGTCGGCAGAGTGGGGAAGGCCGAGGGCATGGCCCGCCTCATGGACGGCAACAGCGAGGAGCGCCGCGTCAGGCAGCGCGAAGCCCGTGTTTGTCCGGATGGCGAGGGAGATGGATGCCTTTCGCACCCGGCCGGCCTGGTCCCAGGTGAGATCGGTCTGGCCTGCCCGATCGAAGTCGAAGTGATCGATCCAGTGCACCACGATATCGGCGCCGGTGGTATCAGGAACGATCGCAAAATGGACACCCATTCCGGTGCCCTCCCAGAGCCCGAGCGCCTCACGGACGAAGCCGAACATCCGTGGCTGATAGTCGGCCAGGCCGCCTTCGACCGCGCTGACGCGCAGGGGCACTCCCTGGCGATCCGGCCAGCGGCGGACGACTGAATCGGTGCTGATGATCAGGGAATCGAGATAGGTGAGACTGCCCTCTCGGCTGAGCTGCTGCCGCGCGGCGAGTCGCGCGAGCCGGTCGCCGGGGGGCCGGTTGGCTGGCTGGTCCGCCGGCTTGCCGGCAGCGCTGCTGCCCTCGAGCTGGACCGTCGCCGACCGGGTATCACTCGGTCCCTGGACCGCAGGCTGATGTCGTGCCGAACCCAAGGCGTGCGACAGCCGGTCCGCCACAACCAACGCAAACAGCCCGAGTGTGATCAGCGGTAACACAGCGCGCTTCATAGGTCTCCGGATATGAGCCGGCCTGGACTTGGGTTGCCAGCCCGGCTGCAGGGCACCACTTCGGAATGGCTCGGGTCTTTCTTGCCGGCGACGCAAGAACGTGCACCCCTTCCCCACCCCGCCTCCTGCTGCAATTTCTGAGCGCGCCGCCTCAGCGCTTTGCTTCCAGCCAGTTGGACCCAACCCCGATATCGACCACCAATGGAACCTGAAGCTCGACGACATTTTCCATGTGCGAGCGAACCAGCTCGGTCATGGCATCGACCTCGTCTGGCGGAGCCTCAAAGATCAGTTCGTCGTGCACCTGGAGCAGCATGCGGCCGGCAAGACCACGCTCCCGGATGGCTTGGTGGATCCGGACCATGGCCAGCTTGATCAGGTCGGCGGCGGATCCCTGAAGCGGGGAGTTCTGCGCGTTGCGCTCGCCGTAGGCTCGCAGGCTGAAGTTGCGCTCCTTGATCTCGGGGATGTACCGGCGGCGTTTGAACAGCGTTTCCACGTAGCCCTGCTGCCGGGCCAGCTCGATCTGCCGATCGAGAAAGGCCCGCACCCCGGAGAAGCGCTCGAAGTACCGGGCAATGAAGCCTCTCGCATCTTCCTGAGAGATTCCCAGCTGCCGGCTGAGGGCAAATGGCCCCTGCCCATAGATGGTGGCGAAATTGATGGTCTTGGCCCGGGCGCGCATCTCGGGCGTTACCTCCGCGGCGGGGACGTTGAAGATCAACGCCGCGGTCTGCCGATGAATGTCGCCGCCTTGGCGGAACGCCTCGATGAAGGCCGGGTCTCCGGACAGATGAGCCATGATCCGGAGCTCGATCTGGGAGTAGTCGGCCACCAGGAACACCCAACCCTCCCGTGGAACGAAGCCGGCGCGGATCGCTTCTCCCCGGGTGGTTCGCACGGGAATGTTCTGGAGGTTCGGCTCGGCCGAGCTGAGGCGTCCGGTGGCCGCACCGGCTTGGTTGAAGCTGGTATGGATGCGGCCGGTCCCTCGGTTGACTCGTTCCGGAAGCGTATCGACGTACGTGCTCTTCAGCTTCTGGAGCTCACGGTACTCCAGAATCAACCGCGGCAGGTCGTGTCCCATGGCGGCAAGCTGCTCGAGGACATCGGCGTCGGTGGAAGGGCCGGTCTTGGTCTTTTTGAGGATCGGCAGCTGGTTCTTCTCGAACAGAACAGTGGCGAGCTGACGGGGTGAATTGATGTTCAAGTCGGTGCCGGCCACCCGGGCGATCTCCTCTTCCAGCCGGCGAAGGTCGATACTGAGCTCCCGGCTCAGCCGCTGGAACACCGCACGGTCGATGGCAATGCCTTCCCACTCCATATCCACCAGCACCTCCACCAGCGGCATCTCGATCTCCCGCAACAACGGATCGAGCGCCATTTCGGACAGCATGGGCGCGAAGAACTGGTGTAGTGCCAGGACGGTAGAGCTGTCGGTGCCGCAGTAGTTGGCTGCGAGCGGAATGGCGACCTCGGCAAAGGGAACCTGCGACTTCCCTTTCCCGGCCAGCTCGCGGTAGGTCTGCATGGTGCGGCCAAGGTGCTCGAGGCAGAGAGTGTCGATGGCGTGCGAGCGGCGACCGGGATCGAGGACGAAGCTCGCGAGCATCGAGTCGTAGGCCACACCGGCGAGCTCGACCCCGGCCCGCCGCAGCACCTGCCAGTCGAACTTGATGTTGTGCCCCGCCTTGGAGACCTCCGGATCGACCAGGAGGGCATAGAGTGGAGCGCTCGCGAAATCCGTGAGCGGCGGGAGATTCCGGACCGGAGTGGGCGCGGCGAGCTCCCCCACCACAGGCCGGTGCCCGAGGGGCAGGTACCACACCTCCTCCGGACTGGCAGCGAGCGATAGGCCGACGATCTCGGCATCGTGCGGCTCGGAGGACGACGCCTCGATGTCGAGCCCCACCAGCGGAGCCGCACGGAGCCGCGCCACCAACGCAGGAAGCTCATCGGGGTCATCCACAACGGTGACCGAGGTCGCGGGTGGGCCCGACAGATCGGACAGGGTCAGCCAGGAATCGGCGGAGAGCGCTGACTCCTCAGTATCCAAAGCCGACTCCTCACGATCCAAATCTGTAGCCGCCTCGCTGGCGGAGGAGTCGCCCAGATCAGCTTCGACAGGGCCTTTCCCGTCATTCTGACCGCTGAGCCTGCGCACCAAAGAGTAGAACTCGAGCTCGGTCAGGATCCGGATCACGGCATCGCGGTCGGGCTCCTGAAGCACCAGGTCATCGAACTTCAACTCGACCGGCACATTGCGCTGGATGGTGACGAGCTCGCGCGAAAGTCTGGCGTTGTCGGCCTGCGTCAGGAGGGCTTCCCGGGCACGCTTCGCGCTGACGTCTCCTGCCCTCGCGAGAATCGTCTCCAAGTCCCCGAATTCGGCGAGGAGTTTCTGCGCCCCCTTCTCACCGATGCCCCGGACCCCGGGGATGTTGTCCGAGGCGTCGCCCACAAGCGCCAGAAAGTCTGCCACCTGGCGCGGCGGAACGCCGAGGCGCTCGCTGGCGTTCGACTCATCCACCCAACTCTCGTCTACGGCCGCGGGTCCACCTCGCCCCGGGTTCAACAGCGCGACGCCGGGGCCCACGAGCTGGTAGAAGTCCTTATCGCCGGAGACGATCACCGACTGAAGACCCCGCTCGGCACCGGCCGTGGCTAGCGTGCCGATCACGTCATCGGCCTCGTAGCCGGGTATAGCGATGAGGGGAATCCCAAACGCCTCCAGCAGCTGACAGATGCGCTCGACCGAACGATCGAAGTCCGCTTGCAGCTCCTGGTCGAGCTTTTGGCGGGTGGACTTGTAATCGGCGTAGCGCTCTTCCCTGAAGGAGGTGCCGGCATCATTGATCCAGGCGACGTAGTCGGGCCGGTACTTCTCCCTGAGCCGAAGCAGGAAGTTCACCACCCCCCAGGCCGCCGATGTGTTCTCACCCTTGGCCGTCCGGAGCGGCCGGGCAATCATGGCGTAGAAGGCCCGATAGATCAGTGCATAGCCGTCGATGAGGAAGAGCTGGGGCGGGTTGTGGTTGGGAGCCATGCCGGGAAAATAACGTTCTTTTCCCTCAGCTTTGCCTTCTCACCCGATTCAGCGTCCGCTCGAACTCGGCCCGCGAGCCTGGGGTCAGGCGGAGCCGGCCGAAGCCGGTCTCGTCCTGGAAGAAGAGGGACAAGCGGTAGGTGAGGTAGGTCCAGCGGACCACCCGGCCGGCGGTGCCCGGCGTGGTCTCGATACTCTCGTCGGGGGGGCCTAGGGTGATGAACACTTCGCCACGATCGGTGCGCCAGCCCTGCACTCCCTCATCGGTGAAGCGTGCATTGGCGGCGGCAATCCGCCCGAAGTACTGATTGAGCGCCTCGTTCTCGGGCGTGACCTTGTTTGGGTCGGTCTCGGCATAAAAGTCCCGCCAGAGCCTCGACCTTTCCGCTACCGGCGCCTTCCGCATGGCGTTGACCTTTGCCTCCTGGCCGAAATAGCGGAGGATGTCCAGCATCTCATCGAAGTTGGTGATCACCCAGGCCTGGGAGAATGAGACCAGAGCCGAAACGCTTCGCTCGGTAGGTCCGCTACCGACCACTAGCTTGAGCTCTCCGAGAGAAATGCTGTCGGGGGCCAGGCGTATGACCTGGCTTTCGACCGCGCGACCCCCCCGGAACCGAAGCGAGTCGTTGTAGATGACATTCTGCTGTTCGTCCAGCACTTCGAAGGGGACCGTCGTGGCGTCGGGAAAGCCGTAACCCTCGATATACGCCAGGAGAGTGTCCGCACCGTAGCCCACCGCTCCCCGCGGGTTCAGCACCACCGAAAGCGGATCGGTCAGACTTCCCCGACCAGTGGCTTGATAGGCGAGGACCGGCGCCGACGTGGTGCCGGCCTGGAACGATGGTGCCGTGTAGTGCCCCTGAGCCCGGCTCTCGGCGGTGGAGCCGGCATCCCGCACCGTGACGCTCACATCGTAGGGGCCTGGGGTCAGTCGGAGCACCTGCTGGAAGAGAACACTCTCGTCGGCTCGGAGGGTTTCCTGAAACGTGGACACCCGCACGATCTCGTCCCGGGTGAGCTCCACCGGGCGAACGCCCTCGCGCCGGAATGAGATGCTCACCCGGTAGCGGGCGACGAAGAGATTACCCTCGCGCTGAAAGGCAAGCGCCCGGTTTTCCAGGGAGAGTCCGAGCACGGTAATGACCGAGTCCGCCGGACCGGCCACGAACGCCACGGTCCCCACGAACGGGAGGGGGTCCGAAGCAGCCAACCGACCGAGTCTCTGATAAAACGCGGAGACGTTCACCAGCTTGGTGAGCTGGTCGGCAGGAGCCGGCGCGTCCTGGGTGCCGACGCGTTTCCAGCTGCCGCAATCGAGGGCGGCCCCGGCGAGCAGTACCACAGCGAGCAGCCCACGCATGACTCTACCCCCCAGTGAACTGCCCACGACCAGCGGGATTGCGGGTCGGCGGAACGTTAGTGGCGCTGCAGGAGAGGCGTCAAGCGCGCCTGGGCGACATTCCAACTTGCTGCCTCATGCGAGATTAACTAGCTTGGCCACTCCTATGGACGCAAATACCCTGGTGGGACTCACAGTCGCCGGTTACCAACTCACCAAGTACGTCGGCGAGGGTGGAACCGCGACAGTGTACCGCGCGGAGCACCCCGAACGCGGCGTCGCAGCGGTGAAGATCCTCCGCTCGCGGCTGGCCCAGGATCCGGTGGCGGTGAAGCGTTTTCTCCGCGAGGCCGAGTACGGTGCCAGAGTCAGTCATCCTAATATCGTCCGCACCTACGATTACGGTCAGGCCGATGGACTGCATTACCTGGCGCTCGAGTGGGCCGAGGGTGAGCCTCTCGCGGAGTTTGTTAGCCGCTCCGGCCACCTGGCCCCGCCTCTTGTCGCCAAGATCGTAGAGCAGATCGGGGCGGGGCTGACGGCGGCTCACCGCGCGGGGATCATCCATCGAGACCTCAAGCCGGCCAACATCATGTACAACCCCGCCGAGCAGACCGCCAAGCTGCTCGACTTCGGCATCGCCCGCGATGCCGAGCTGAACCCGGAGGAGCGGCTCACCCGGGCCGGGTTCTTCGTCGGAACCATTCAGTACGTGGCGCCGGAAACACTGAGCGGGGAACTGGTGAAAGAGCAGGCCGACGTCTACAGCCTGGCAACGATCACGTACTACCTGCTCACGGGGGTATTGCCGTTCGCCGGGAAGAGCCCGAGAGAGTTGTTTCAGCAACTACTAACGCAACCGCCGATCTCGCTGAATGATGCGCGGAAGGGACTTCGCTTCTCTCCTGCCATCGAAGCCACAGTTATGCACGGCCTCGAACGCGATCTGTCCAAGCGCTGTAAGACGGTGGACGAATTCGCTCGCGCCTTCTGCACGGCGGCGCGGGAGCAGGCCCCCAAGCGCACTGGCTTCCTAACCGGACTCTTCCGGAAGGGCAGCGAGTGACGGACGACGAGTCGCTCCGGCGGCTGCTGCTGGAGCGCTCGGTTCAGCAGGGGAGCTTTGTTCTCGCGTCCGGACGGCGGTCTCCTTTCTACATCGATTGCAGACCCGCCACCATGTCCGCGGAAGGGATGGTGTTGATCGGCCGCATGGCCTGGGACGCCATTCGCCGGGTGGGGTGGAGACCGGTGGCGGTAGGGGGCCTCACCATGGGGGCGGATCCGGTGTCCTACGCGATCGCGGCGGCCAGCTTCGGAAGCGATTCGCCGGTTGACGCGTTCAGTGTACGAAAGCAAGCCAAGGATCATGGCACGGGCCGGGTGATCGAAGGCAATTTCAAACCGGGTGACGGTGTGGTGATCGTCGAAGACGTGATCACCTCGGGCGACTCCGCCCGCAGGGCGGCGGAGGCAGTGGAGGGAGCAGGCGGCAAGGTCCTCGGCATCGTCGCCGTAGTCGATCGCGAGGAGGGCGGCAAAGACACGCTTGAGGCGGTCGGAAGGAAGGTGCTCGCGCTCACCACTGTCACCGCGCTCGGACTGAAGGACCGCGGATGAATCGCCGAGCGATCGGAAGAGCCGCTGCTGCGACAGCCGCTGTCGCCGCGTTCGCCTGGGCCGGCTGGGCTGCATACGAGAACGCCATGCCTGAGTTCAGGGTTTACGACGGTTACCGCATGATGCTCGGGGCCACCCTGGCTGTGATCGCCGTGGTCCCGTTTGTCTGGCGATGGCGGCGGGACCGCTCTCTGGTGGTAATAGCAGTCGCCGCAGCGGTCGGCAGCGTTATTCCGCTGGTGATTTCCGCAATCCAGCATCATATGCCGATCCTTGCCCGCTTGCGTGGTGCCTGGAAACTCGCCGGCGCCGACCTCGTCGGCCCGGCGGTGGTGGTCGGCTTTGTTTGTCTCTGGCTGGCCGTTCGAGCCTGGACCCCAAAATGAGTCTGCGCCTCCAGGCGGCCCCGGCAGCTCTATCTTTATAGGATGTCGACGCGACTGGGCGTAGATCAGCCCGCAAACGGGTGGGTCCTGTACGACGGGGCCTGCGGGGTCTGTAGTCGCTGGGTTCCCAAGTGGGGAGGCCTCCTGGCTCACCTCGGTTTGGCGGTGGCCCCGCTGCAAAGCTCCTGGGTAGAGGAGCGCACTGGTCTTTCGCGGGACATGCTCCTGACGGATCTCCGTCTACTTCATAGCGATGGAAGCATCACCTCGGGGGCCGACGTCTATCGGTATGTCATGCGTAGAGTCTGGTGGACGTATCCCCTCTACCTCCTCTCGGTAATACCGGGCCTCAGGGGCGTTTTCGATTGGGCCTATCGAACGTTCGCCCAACATCGGATGCGGATCTCTGCCAGCTGCGGAGTGCCGCAATAGAGCGCAAAGGGAGGTAGCATGGACGAGGAAGTCTTCAACCTCGAGGTTCGGAAGTTCCTGAAGCGCTTCGGGGTTACGGCTCAGCGCGAGATCGAGAAGGCGGTGGATGCCGCATTACAGCGCCGCTCGCTCACCGGAAACGAGGTCCTGAAAGTCGATGCAACGCTGACCATTCCCGGGGTGCTGCCGCAGCTCCATATCGACGGGGAGATTGCACTCTCGTCTCGACCGTAGGAACCGCGCCGATCCCGGAACCCCGGACCGTCCCTGAAAACCAGACACCAGCAAGGAGGCCGCATGGCACCGCGCAGGCGTTACCGGCTGGACCGAGTGGCGGTGGTGCCGGGCGAGCAGCGGGTGGCCACCTGGACCTTCGGCGGCAAGCCTGTGTCCGGCACGGAGAAGGCGTACAACGTGCTCGACGGCAATTTCCGCTCGCGCAATGAGTGGGCTTTTGTGGTACGTCTTCCCAAGGAACGGAATGAGAGGATCGAGGTCAGGCCACGAGTGACCCCCAACGTCAAGGTCTGGGCGGAGCTTCCCGATCGGTCCATCACCTTCTCGCGCGCCACCAAGGGTGATGCGCGCGGAAAGTGGTACTGCCAGGTGGCACTCGCCGATCCGACCGGGGGCAGGAGCAGAGATATCGTGCGGGGAGATGAGCGCGGTGCTCTCCCTGCATGGTTTGACGCCCTCAGGGGCCGGATGCGAGTAAAGAAAAACGTGAAAAACACCAAGGGCACCGACGGTGAGGCGCTGGTGGTGCTGGTATCCGCCGGCGATCATGCCGCCATGATTCGCCTCTTCTTTGCCACCAAGGTCTGGGTGCTGAAGGAGCGGATCACCCTGACATCTTGAATAGCGCGCCGGCTGCTATGACCCGAGACTCACGGCTCGGCATATCTCGCCTCGAGGCCGGGTCGGATGCCGAATCGTGCGCCCACCTCATGGCCACCTCCGAACCATGGCTGACCCTAGGACGCACCTACGAGGCGTCGCTCCGGATCGTGCAGGATCCCGCCCGAGAGATCTACGTGGCCCGCGACGACGAAGGCCTGGCGGGTTTCCTGATTCTGTGCATGACTGGCGCTTTCGTCGGCTATATCCAGACCATCCTGGTCCATCCCGACCGGCGGGGCCAGGGGATTGGCTCCAAGTTGCTCGAGTTCGCCGAGCAACGGATCCTGAAGGAGTCGCCCAACGTCTTCATGTGTGTCTCTTCGTTCAACCATGGCGCCCGGCGGCTCTATGAACGGCAAGGCTACAGGGTGGTCGGGGAGCTGACCGATTATATCGTCGAGGGGCACTCGGAAATTCTGCTTCGCAAGACGCGCGGACCGCTGACGGGCTTCATCCATGGCTCACGGCAGGCACCGGATGGGGACAAGCGCTCGTGAAGGTTGGCTGAGGTATAGCGCACAGTCCGGAGCGAAGGTAGGATCGAGGCATGGGAGGAATCGATCTGCATGCGTGAGGCGCGCCTGCGTCCTGAGTTTGCCGACCTGTATCCCACGCTGACGCCCGGACAGTGGGAGCCGGCGGCACGGGTTGCCGAGGCGGTGTTGGCCCGGCTGCTCCTGCTCGAGATCTCGGAGGCTCCACTCCAGGATCGTGTCCTGAACGAGGCACACTTCGAATTCAGGGGTGAGACGCCTGACGGGGCACCGCGGGGATCGGGAGTCTCTCAGGCCGTCGACCGGGCGGAGGAATAGTTTGGGAGCAGTAATGGAAGACCTCCGGTACCCGATTGGGCAGTTCCGGTACGAAGGGGAGCCCGACCAACACCGGCGGGAACAATGGATCGAAGAGATTGCCGCGACGCCGGCCAATCTCCGGGCGGCCGTTGCGGGTCTTGCTCCCCATCAACTCGACACTCCCTACCGGGATCAGGGCTGGACGGTTCGCCAGGTGGTCCACCACCTGCCGGACAGCCATCTCAACGCCTATACCCGCATCAAGCTCGCACTTACCGAAGACATGCCGGTCATCAGGCCATACGAGGAAGCTCGCTGGGCCGAATTGCCGGACGGCCGGGCGGGTCCAATCGAGCTATCGCTGAATCTGCTGGAGAGCCTGCACCACCGCTGGGTCCTGTTGCTCCGTCAGCTCACCCCGGCCGACTTTCGCAGGCGGTTCACGCATCCGCAGCACGGCCGACCACTCGAGGTGCAGGAGACATTGGCTCTTTACGCCTGGCACGGTCGGCATCACGTGGCGCACATCGCATCGCTCCGTCGGCGAATGGATTGGGACTGACCGGGCGGGAACGATCCAGGAGCCACACTCGTTTCAGCGGAGGGACTCAGAAGGAGTGCATCGATGGCTGAACTGGCAAAGGCGACATTCGGCGCAGGCTGCTTTTGGGGCGTAGAAGTGACGTTCCGGCAGGTGCCGGGCGTGGTTTCGACCGCGGTGGGTTATCTCGGCGGAACCCTGGCAAACCCGACGTATGAGAACGTGTGCAGCGGGCGTACGGGACATGCCGAGGTGGTCGAGGTCACCTACGACCCCGGCAAGGTGGCCTATGACGATCTACTGAATGTGTTCTGGACCAACCACGATCCGACGACCCTCAACCGGCAGGGGCCGGACCGGGGGACGCAGTACCGTTCGGCCATCTTCTACCATGATGAGCAGCAGAAGGCGGCGGCGGAGGCGTCCAAGGAGCGGCTGGGGGCAAGCGGGCGGCTTCCGCGACCGATCGTCACGGAGATCACCCCGGCGTCTACCTTCTACCGGGCCGAGGAGTACCACCAGCGGTACCTCGAGAAACACGGACTGGCGAGCTGTCACATCCCGTAGCCGCAGGCCGCCTACCGCAGTCCCCCAAGACCGCTTGAACCAGGAGGGGCGTATTAGCACCTCGATCTTCTTGCGCACAGCCGGACTGCTGATCCTCTCGAACATCTTCATGACGTTCGCCTGGTATGCCCACCTGCGGAACCTGTTGGATCGTCCCTGGTACCTCGCGGCCATCGCGAGCTGGGGGATAGCGCTGTTCGAGTATCTCCTCCAGGTTCCCGCCAACCGGATCGGCTACACCGCGCTCTCGCTGTACCAGCTCAAGATCCTTCAGGAAGTGCTCACCCTCGTCGTGTTCGCGCCCTTCGCGGTGCTCTACATGCGACAGCCCCTGAAACTGGATTATCTCTGGGCTGCGCTGTGCCTGGTTGGCGCGGTGTACTTCGTGTTCCGCTCCCCAGCGAGCTCATGACCCGTCTCAGAGCAGCCGGAGCCACGATTGCCGCCGCGCTCGTGGTCTCGACGGGCTCGGCCCAGGCGCCGCCGGAGCGAGCACGAGATCTGGGAATACCGCTGGAGGGTGTCCCGGGCCCACTGGACGCGATCACCGATGTTCCCGGCGTAGCCGTCGGTCACACGACCCTGATTCACGGTGCCGGCCGCTTGCGGGTCGGTGTCGGACCGGTGCGCACGGGCGTGACCGCGGTGTTCCCCCGGGGACCCGGCGATCTCTCGCCAGTCTTTGCCGGCTGGTTCAGCCTCAATGGCAATGGTGAGATGACCGGCACGGCGTGGATCGACGACTATGGCCTCTTGCTGTATCCCATCACCATCACGAACACCAACAGCGTAGGAGTGGTGCGCGACGCCGTGATCGAGTGGGGGAGGACGCGAGTTCCCGGCGTGTTTAACTGCTGCCTTCCCACAGTTGCCGAGACCTGGGACGGAGACCTCAACGACATCTACGGCTTTCATGTTCACAAGGAGCACGTCTTCTCGGCCTTTGCAGCCGCCAAGCCGGGACCGGTTGCGGAGGGGAATGTCGGAGGCGGTACCGGCATGCAATGCCTCGGATTCAAGGGCGGAATCGGCACCGCCAGCCGGGTCCTGCCTGCTCCAGCCGGCGGGTTTACCGTTGGCGTGCTGGTCCAGTGCAACTTCGGTCTCAGACGGCAGCTCAGAATAGCCGGAGTACCCGTGGGGCAGGAGATCAAGGAGCCAGAGGCGTGCTATGACACTGACGCGCCGCTCGGGCCAGACGCTGCCCGCAAGCGTTGCCCCTGGGGGCAGGCACGCGACCGAGAACATGGATCGATCATCGTGGTGATCGGAACCAGCGCGCCGCTGTTGCCGCACCAGCTTCGCCGTCTGGCCAAGCGCGCAGCGTTGGGAATCGGACGCATGGGTGGCATTGCGGGCGCAGGGTCCGGAGATCTGTTCCTGGCCTTTTCGACCGCGAGGCCCGGAGCGGCCGACAAGCTGGGGGTGATCTCCGTCCCGATGCTGGATGACGAACGGATTGATCCGCTGTACGAATCCACGGTGCAGGCGACGGAGGAGGCCATCATCAACGCCCTGCTTGCCGCCAAGACCATGACTGGCGCCGATTACTTGCGGGTGCCGGCCCTGCCGCACGACCGGCTTCGGGAAGTGCTCCGTCAGTATGGGCGGCTAGGCCCCTGACCAGCCAGCGGTTGGAGCGAGCCTGCTAGGGCTCCCGCGCGCCATCCCAACTGCCGGCCGCTACCGGATGAAACGTCCGCCAGATCGGGACATATGGAGTGATCATCACCTCCACGAAGCGGGCGAGGGCGACGGGAAAGGGGAAGCGACGGCGGAACTCCAGAGCCGTCAGTCCAAGCATGGCCCGTAGGTGGCGCCCGAAGCTCTGAGGCGAGGAATACTCCAGCCGATACGAGACATCCGCGACCGAGAGGCCGGCCGCCTCGAACAGATACGAGGCGTGCAGCAGCCGGATGGCGGCGAGATAATTCTTGGGCGACGGAAGGTCTGCCCGGGCAAAGCGGGACATCAGGGTGCTCGGCCGGACATACAGTCTCTGCGCCAGGGTGGTGACGGTTGGCGTGTCAGGGGCGAGGCGGATGAGGGCTTCGAGGAAGAGCCGGGCGTCCGCCGGCGTATCGGCAAGTGCGTCGAGGATAGGGCCCTGAATCCGGGCGACGGCGCGCGTGGCCGGCTGGCCGACCACCCGGCGCAGGCGGCTCCACCCAGCGGGCGAGGTGACGTCCACGACCTGCCGAACACCCGAGGCGCCGAGCCGGAGCAGCATTTCCGTGGCGGTGGGGTCGTGCTGCGAGACGAGCGCTACGGTCGGGATGCCGGGAAACTCGCGGACCAGATGGCCCAGCGCCTCGACTTGCTCCGGCGCACAGCGGTGGACCGACACTAGAACGGCATCGACCGGGCGCTCCCGAACGACCCGCACGGCGTCCGGAATCGAGTCCCGGTGCACCACCGCAAAACAGCCGCTGCCTGCGGCATCGACTCGGGGTCGCTCGACGGGTAACAGGACAGTTGCCACGGTCGGCGAACCTGTTTCTGAGCCAAAGCGCACGGTGTCCTCCCGAAAGGTCGTGCGGGAGGGTACGGCAGCGGCGTCAAAGGAGAGTAAATCCGAAACGGTGCGAAGCGAAACCTCGTCAGGTTCAAAAACGCGGCGGCCACGGCTGTGTCAGCCAACGTTTTTACCTACGAGCGTATCCAATCGAGGCTGCAGGGGGGCTGACGTGAGCGATACGATCGATCTTTTCACCGCACTCCAGACGGCGCTGGGCTCACAGTATCGCCTCGAGCGCGAGCTCGGGCGCGGTGGTATGGGCGTCGTTTTTCTGGCCACCGACGCCACGCTCGACCGCCGGGTGGCGATCAAGGTGGTCCATCCCGAGCTGGCGCTGCATGATGCCATTACCCGCCGGTTCCTGACCGAAGCCCGCACCATTGCGCGGGTGCGTCATCCCAACATCGTTGCGATACATGCCGCCGGAAGCGCGGACGGCCTCCTCTACTACGTCATGGACGAGGTGGCCGGCGAGAGCCTGCGCCAACGGCTCGCCCGGGAGGGCCGCCTGAGTACCGAGGAGACCGCCCGGATAGTATCGGACATGGCGTCTGCCCTCGATTGTGCCCGCCGTGCGGGAGTGGTGCATCGGGACGTGAAGCCGGAAAACGTCTTGCTCGATCAGGCCACCGGGCGTGCGCTGCTGGCAGATTTTGGGATCGCCCGGGCCGTGGTCGCCGATTCCGGCGGCTCGAGCACGGGTCAGGGTGTGGCGGTGGGGACGCCGGTGTACATGAGCCCCGAGCAGGCGGCCGGCGAGGAGATCGATAGCCGTAGCGACCTGTACGCCCTCGGTATCGTCGCCTAC
>DASYVW010000305.1:0-2175 GCA_035936675.1 Gemmatimonadales bacterium | reverse complement strand
CCAGGATCCCTGGCGGCCCGTAGCGGCGGGCGAGAAGCCGCTCGCGCAGCGCGGCCAGCCTGAATGCGGTTTCGGCGTCCGCTCCGGCCGCTCGAACCGCAGCAGCCAATCCGGTCCTGGAGCGATGATCCGGATCGGGTACCAGGCCCCGTACCACCGCGTCGAGCGTCTCTTCGGCAGCACGAAGGCCAGTCTCCACCGGGGGCGGTGGGCTGCGCCGCCGATAATGCCGCAGTGGCGCTCGCACCAGCACCGCGAGGGGTGGGAACAGCAGGATGAGGGCCCATACCCAATCGGGCACGGCCTGAGTGATTCGCCACGCCAGCGCCGGCGATGATTCCGGCATGAGCTCGGGAGGAAGCGCCGCCGATGTAGCGGCCTCCTCGCCCACGGCCACCGGAACCGAAGCTGGTCCCACGCTCGCCGAGCGATAGCCGCGAGCGGCCAGATCATAGTAGGCGTAGCTCACCGCCGGCACGGTGATGGACCCGGCAGAGTCGGGAACCACGAGATAGCGGAAAGTCTTGATCCCACCCAGCCGACCTTCGACCGTGCTCACCTGCTCATCCACGCGGTCGACGTAGGCTCGCACCGAACGCGGCCAGGAGATCTCGGGCGGAGGCCAGAGTGCGCTGTTCCCTTCCCCTTTGAGCGAGAGCTCGACCGCAACGCCCTCGCCGGCGTGTGCGATGGCGGGGGTGATGCTGCGCTCGAGGTGGAGCCCGGATCCAACTGCGCCACTGAAGTCGGCGGGCCGGCCCTGGGATGGGAGCGGCCGGACCACGAGCGATTCCGGGCGGCTGGTGAGCGCGAACCGTTCCTCCTGGCTAAAGAACTGCAGCGCCAGAGGAGTACTGTACTTCAACATGGCACTGGGAATGGCAATGGTCCCCGGCACCAGCGGAAAGACCACCTGGTGAGCGACGAAGAGATCGTACGCACTGCCCGCCATGTTGCGGGTTGCCGCAATACCGGCCGGCGCTGCCTGGGGGTAGCTCCACACGCCGTCGATCACGGGCGGCTGGAGCGTCGGCGGGCGGCGGAGCTGGAGCCGCAGGTCGCGGGGGAACCACGCAGCCGTCACCACGTCTACCTGTTCGCCGACGTTCACCGTATCGGCCGAGACCAGGAGCGCTACCGCAGCCTTCCCTCGCGGCGGGGTCGGCGCTCGTTCCAGCAGGCCCCGCAGCCGCGGGTTCAAGGCCGTCGCCGCCGCGGCAGAGCTGGGATCCACGTCCACCACAAGGGCAGCGGCTTCGGCAATCTCGCGACCCTGGGCCGCTCGCACGGGACCGATCTGCCAGCGCCCCGGCCGGAGTGCTCGAAGGCGCATCTCGACCACGGTCGTCCGGATGGGCCCTCCGGAAAACGAGACCTCCGTGCGTTCACTGCGAGAAACGATCTCGAATCCGTTGATGGGTGTGATGGACAAATTCATCGGCTCTGAGGAATGACTCACCGCCCGCACGGTGAACACCAGCTCCTCGCCCACGGAGACTCGGTCCTGATCGACGGAGACATGGAGCTCGGGGCCGGCTGCTTGAAGTAGCGCGAGTACCAGCAGCCGGATCACCAGTCCTTCACTCCTCCGGCCGAACCGCCGCGAAGGCGGCGCTGCTGTTCGGCCCGGGTCTGGCGTTCACGGCGCTCCATGGAGTTGAGGATCTGCTCGGCCTGACTCTGGCTCAGCCCTTGGCTCTGGGGCTGCGGGCGGCTGGGCTCGGGCGAGGGCTGTCCGCCACCGCCGGAGGGCGGCTTCGGCCCGCCACCGCCTCCGCTCGGTGGCGGTGGCGGCTGACGGCGCTCGGCCAGCTCGAGATTCCACTTGGCACGCGCCGACGAGGGCTGCAGCCTCAGCGCCTCACGCAGTCGGTCGGCCGCCTGTCCGAGTATCTCCTGGCGCTTGGTGGAATCGGTCTCCGCGGCGAGCAGGCCGAGCAGGCCCAGGTTGTAGAGGGCGCGGTACCGGAGATCGGGGTCGAGAGACTTGGCCGCTTCCTCGAGTGCACCACGGGCCACCTCGAATCGCCGGGCTTGAAGAGCCGCAGTTCCGGCGTTGTAGAAGTCAGTGTCCCGCGCGCTTCCGCTTCCAGCCTCCTTCAGGAATTCCGCCGCCGCGCGCGCCGGATCTCCGGCTGCCATGGCCCGAGTCCCAGCGGTGGGACGTTGCGCCTC
>DASYVW010000304.1:0-3015 GCA_035936675.1 Gemmatimonadales bacterium | reverse complement strand
CCGTTCTCCTCCGCCATCGTGGTCAGCGGGAGGACGAGCTCCGCGCTCCGAAGCCCCCCATCAAAGATCGTCCCCATGACCACCACACTGCCGGGAGCTTTGGCGATCAGCTCCTGGTCGGAGTGCGAGAGATCGGCGTCGAGCACGATCACCAGCCCGGCGGTAGCAAGCTCTCGTAGCGCCGACGGCCAATCCGCGCTGTATCCCAGCAGTTGGGCGCCCACGAGATTGGCCGCGCGCTCCGGCCGGAGGGCGAGATTGGGGACGCCGGCCAGAGGTGCCTCCTCGCCAATCGGCACCTGCACGACCGCGGTGACTTCGAGGCGGTCGAGCATGCGACGAACCAATCCCAGTGATTCGGTCGAGGCTCGCCCAGAGGCCAGGATGAGGGCCGACCCGGAGGTGCCGCGCACCAGCTGGCCCAGCCGGTCGAGCGCAGTGTCCCAGTCGGTGGCGACGTGCCGGGCTCCCTCCCGCACCAAAGGCGCCTCGATCCGATCTCCTCGGTTCATCCAGCGGTAGTTCATCCGGCCGTAGTCGCAGATGAAATAGCGGTTTACGTCCAGATTGGGCCGCGGGCGGAGCCGGACGACTGTGTCGTCGCGGGTATCGATGGTAATGTTGCAACCCTGGGTGCAGCCGGGGCAGATGCTCGCCGTCTTGTCGAGGTCCCAGGCACGCGCCTTGTGCAGGAAGTCCTTGGAGATGAGCGAGCCCACGGGACAGAGATCCACCACGTTGCCGGACCAGGCATGGTCGAGCCGCTGTTCGGGCGAGATGCCGATGTAGGCCCGGTCACCGCGCTCCGACACGTTGAGCACCGCCTCCTCCGCCACGTCCTCCATGAACCGGACGCAACGGGTGCAGAGGATGCAGCGGTTCGGCACGTAGAGCACGTCTGGACCGAAGTCCTCCACCGGACTGTATCGCTTAGCGTAGTCGGCGTAGCGGGTTCCCGCGCGCCCCTCCTGGAAGACGTAGTCCTGGAGCTCGCACTCGCCGGCCTGATCGCAGATCGGGCAGTCCAGCGGGTGATTGATGAGCAGCAGCTCGAGAACGCCTTCCCGCGCCTTCTTGGCCTTCTCGCTGTCCACGTGCACCACCTGGCCCTCGGCCACGGCGGTGACGCATGCCGGCATCAGTTTGGGCGCCTTCTCCACCTCGACCAGACACATGCGGCAGACGGCCGGCGAAGACAGCGACGGGTGATAACAGTAGTGCGGCACCAGGATGCCGGCCTGCTTGGCGGCCTCGATGATGGTGGTGCCTTTGGGGACACTCACCTGCGCGCCGTCTATGGTGACAGTAACCAGCTCTTCAGCCATGCTTCCTCAGCTAATGGATCTCAACGTTGTCAGAATGACACCCTTTCTTACACCGTGGCCATGGCCGGCTCGCGTGCGCCCTGAATGTACGCCTCGAACTCGTGGCGGAATTTCTGGATCCCGCTCACGATCGGCGCGGCGCAGGAGTCGCTCAGCACGCAGATGGTCTTGCCGGTCATGTTGTCGGAGAGGTCGAGCAGGAGCTGGAAATGCTCTTGCTTCCCCTTCCCTGCCAGAATCCGCTCCAGGATCCGAACCGACCAGGCGGTGCCTTCCCGGCACTGGGTGCACTGAGCGCAGGACTCGTGGGCGTAGAACCGGGCCAGCCGCCAGATCTGGTACACCATGTCGGTGCTATCGTCCATCACGATCATCCCGGCCGAGCCGAGCATGGAGCCCTTCGCCACCACGCCCTCATAGTCGAGCAGGCAGTCCTCCGCTTCCGCGGCGTTCATAATCGGTACCGACGAGCCGCCGGGGATCACCGCCTTGAGACTCCGGCCCGGGCGCATCCCGCCGCACATGTCGTAGATGAGCTCCTTCATCGGGGTGCCCATCGTCACTTCATAATTCCCCGGCCGCTGGATGTGGCCACAGACCGAGATCAACTTGGTGCCGGTGCTCTTGGGATTACTCAGCGAGAGTCCCTTGTACCACTCCCCGCCCCGCATGACGATGTGGGGCACGGCCGCGAGGGTCTCGACATTGTTGATCGTGGTCGGCATCCCGAAAAGACCGGCTTGTGCGGGATACGGTGGTTTGATCCGCGGGTTGCCTCGCTTCCCCTCGATCGAGTTGAGCATGGCGGTTTCTTCGCCGCAAATGTAGGCGCCGGCTCCGCGGTGGATGATCATTTCGATCCGCTTGCCGCCGCCAAAGGCGTTCGAGCCGATCGCGCCTTTGGCGGTCGCTTCGTCGATCGCGTGCTGCATGATCTTGAGTGGATCGGTGAACTCACCGCGGATGTAGATGTAGCACCGCTCCGCACCGATCGCGTACGCCGCGATGGCACAGCCCTCAATGAGCTGGTGCGGGGTCCACCGCATGATCTCGCGATCCTTGAAGGTTCCGGGCTCGGACTCGTCCGCATTGCATACCAGGTAGTGCGGACGCCCGTCCGCCTTCGGCATGAGCGACCACTTGAGACCGGTCGGGAACCCGGCGCCACCGCGGCCGCGGAGCCCGGAGGTCTTGATCTCCTCGATCACCGCCTCGGGGGTCATGCGGAGGACCTTGCGCAGGCCTTCGTAGCCGCCGCGCTTCACCCAGCCGTCGAACGTGAGCGCCTCGGGATCGCCGAAGTGCTTCGACAGGACCGGATTCTCCTTGGGGTGAGTCGGATGTGGGAAGCCCATTACTTATACCTCTGGAGGATGCCGGGTACCTTGTCGGGCGTCACGCTCTCGATGAAGTCGTCGTCGATCAGGATCGGGGTGGCGAATCCGCAGGCACCGAGACACTCGACCTCGATCACGGTGAATCTGCCGTCCGGACTGGTGGCCCCGAGCTCACCACAGCCGGTCTCCTTGACCAGCGCCTTCATCACGGCCTCTGCCCCGCAGATGTTGCAGGGCGAGGTGGTGCAGACCTGGATGAAGTGCCGCCCGACAGGATGGGTATGGTACATCGTATAGAAGGTGACCACGCCCTTGACATACGCCGGCGTGAGCCCCAGCACCTCTCCGACTTC
>DASYVW010000303.1:0-3291 GCA_035936675.1 Gemmatimonadales bacterium | reverse complement strand
TGACCGGGTTCAAATCGGCGCTCACCCGCACCATCAACGATGTGGCCAAGCGGCGCGAGTTCCTCAAGAAAGAGGATTTCACTCTCTCGGGCGAAGACATTCGGGAGGGGCTCACCTGTGTGCTCCACGTGAAGGTTCGTGAGCCGCAGTTCGAGGGGCAGACCAAGACGAAGCTGGGCAACTCGGAAGTCGAGGGGATCGTCAAGGCAGTGGTCAACGAACATCTCGGCAACTACCTCGACGAGCATCCGCCGGTCGCCCGGAACATCATCGAGAAGGCGGTGAGCGCGGCCCGGGCCCGGGAAGCGGCGCGGAAGGCGCGCGACCTGGTCCGCAAGAAGTCCGGGCTGGAGAACATGGTGCTTCCCGGGAAGCTCGCCGACTGCTCGATCGATGACCCCGCGGTGAGCGAGATCTATCTGGTCGAAGGCGACTCCGCCGGTGGCAGCGCCAAGCAGGGACGCGATCGCTCCTTCCAGGCGATCCTGCCGCTCCGCGGCAAGATCCTCAACGTCGAGCGGGCCCGGATCGACAAGATTCTGGGCAACGAGGAGATCCGGGCGATGATCACCGCGATCGGGACCGGTGTGCGGGAGGATTTCACGCTCGCGGATGCGCGGTACCACAAGATCATTCTCATGACCGACGCCGATGTGGACGGCGCCCACATTCGCACGCTGCTCCTCACCTTCTTCTTCCGCCAGATGCAGGAGCTGGTCGATGCCGGCTACGTGTACATCGCACAGCCGCCACTCTACCGGGTGGCCAAGGGGAAGGACGAGTACTACGCCTATAGTGAGCCGGAGCGCGACGAGTATACCAAGCGGCTCAACAACGGCGAGGGCAAAGGCACGGTCTCGATTCAGCGCTACAAAGGGCTGGGAGAGATGAACCCGGACCAGCTCTGGCGCACGACCATGGACCCGGCCACCCGGACGATCCTCCGGGTGACCATGGAAGATGCGGTCGAGGCATCGAAGCTCTTCGACGAGCTCATGGGCGATGAGGTGGAGCCGCGGCGCCAGTTCATCGAGCGGAACGCGAAATACGTGAGCAATCTGGACGTCTAGAGCCGCTCCGGGGGCCTGGGACGCCCCGCCCCCGGGCCCCAATCATCTCCCATGAATCCGTCCTCCGGTCGATGATGTGTCTCCAAGTCCCGCACCTCCCGTTCGGCCTCCTCCAGCTCCTCCCGATCAATCTCGTCATCCTCAGAGAGACGCCGGGGACCGGGGTAGCTCCGGTCTCGCCGCAGCCATAGGATCAGCGCGACGATCGCGACAAAGGCGATGAGCAGAGTTCCGAACGGTCCGCTGATGATCGGCATTGTTCCCCCTACGCCAGGCGCTCGACGCCGGAACCTGTGACCCGGTGGGTGATCAATGGCGTCAACGAGCCCTCGTCGCCGATGACGATTGCCTCCCGCAACGCCTGGAAGCCGGTCTCGATGCCGTCGCGGTTCCGGGCAAAGACCGAGGCCAGGGGCTCTCCGGCCTTGACCCGATCGCCGGGCTTGGCAGGGATCACGAATCCCACCGATGGATCGATCTCCTCCTCGATGGTTCGCCGCCCGCCTCCCAGCTCCAGAATGGCGCGGCCAATCCGGCGAGGCTCGATTTGGGCGACCACTCCGTCCCGCGGAGCGCGGAAAACCTCGACCTCCGCTGCCTGAGGCAGCAGCGCCGGATCATCGAGCACCTTGGGATCACCGCCCTGGGCCTCGATGATGCTGCCCAGAGTCTCCAGTGCCCGGCCGGAGCTCACGCTCTCCTCCAATCGGCGCCGGGCGTCCGCAGCATCGGCCGCGGCGCCAACCAGCAGAAGCATTTCGACCGCAAGCGCGTAGGTCACCTCCATGAGATCGGCCGGTCCGTCGCCCCGCAGGCCATCGATCGCCTCTTCGACCTCCAGCGCGTTGCCACACGATCTCCCCAGGGGCCGGTCCATCGCAGTGAGCAGCGCCACGGTCGGGCATCCCCGGACCTCGCCCAGCCCGATCATGGTGCGCGCCAACTCGATCGCCTGGGCCTCGTCCGGCAGAAACGCCCCGCTTCCGGTCTTCACGTCGAGCACCAGGCCATTCAGCCCCTCGGCCAGTTTCTTGGACATGATGCTCGCCGCGATCAAGGGAATGGATTCCACGGTGCCAGTAACGTCGCGGAGCGCGTACAGTCGCTTGTCGGCCGGCGCGATCTCCGGCGTCTGCCCCAGCATCGCGCAGCCGATCCGCTCGACCTGGGCCTTGGCCTCTCTCAGCGTGAGGGCAGTACGGAATCCGGGAATCGACTCGAGCTTGTCGAGGGTGCCGCCGGTGTGCCCCAGACCACGCCCCGACATCATGGGTACCGCCACCCCACAGCTCGCCACCATGGGGGCCAGCAGGAGCGATACCTTGTCGCCGATGCCTCCCGTCGAGTGCTTGTCTGCCCGCGGGCGCTCGAAGCCATCGAAGCGAAGGCGATCGCCGGATTGGAGCATCGCATCAGTGAGCGCCGCCAGCTCCTCGGCGGTCAGGCCGCGCCAGACCACCGCCATCAGCAGCGCCGACATCTGGTAATCCGGCACCCGGCCGGCGGTATAGCCCTCGATCAACGCCGTCCATTCCGCGGGTTGGAGCGCCGCGCCGTCGCGCTTGTGTTGAATGAGAGACGGGATCACCATTCGGGACCATCCGAAGAACGGAGAGTTTTGTGGCGCAACGTGGGTTGGGATTGGCCGTACTCTGCCTGATCGGTCCTGCGGCCGGGCCGGTTATGGCACAGCAGGTCGAGGATCACGTCGCGCTCGGCATCGCGGCGAGTGATGCGCATGATCTCCGGACCGCGCTGCAACACTTTCAGGCCGCCCTGGATCAGGACTCGTCGAGCTACGAAGCCAACTGGCGCGGGGCCATCACGCTGCTCACCCTCGGGGAGCAGTTGGGGGACACGGGCAAGAACCCCGAGCGCGACTCCTTGTACCAGCAGGCCGAGCGCTACGCCGGGCGAGCCGTGGCCTCCAATCCCGCCGGGGCCGATGGGCACTTCGCCTTGGCCGCCTCGATCGGCCGGACTTCGCTCACCATGGGCCGGAAGGCCAGGATTCGCCGCGCCGCCATCATTCGGAGCGAGGCGCTCCGCACCATCGCGTTGAACCCACGGCACGATGGCGCCTATCACATCCTGGGCCGGTGGAATGCGGAGATCATGCGGATCTCCGGATTGGGCCGCTTCTTTGCGAAGAGCTTTTTGGGCGCGGGTATCTTCAACCAGGCGTCCTGGGGGAAGGCGATCTACAATATGGAAAAAGCGG
>DASYVW010000302.1:0-2932 GCA_035936675.1 Gemmatimonadales bacterium | reverse complement strand
CCGCGTCCGTCGATATGAGATAGCGGAGTGCGTTCCACCCGGCCGCTTCGCCTTGGGCCGAGACGATGGCGTCGAGGATGGCTTGACGCACATCCCCGAAGCTGAAATAGACCCGGGGCTGATCAAAAAACTGGTAGGGCTGCCCCGGTGATATACCACCGGGGACGACAGTCAGCGACACAGGGCTAATTTAGCGACTGAATATGAGCGAAGCCCGGCGTGATCGTGCCCGCTACACTCAGCGTCCAGCCGATAGTGATGCCGGTCGCGATGGACGTGTCCACCGTGGCCTGCGTCCCCCCGAACGTCTGCGTGGCCGGAAGCGACCCAGCAGCGGGGATGCCGGTACAGAAGAACCCGGCCCCGAACGCCGTGGACGTGGCGCTGCCCGGCGCACCGACGCTCCGAATGATGCAATCGAACTGGAGATACCACGGATTGGCCGTGATGATGCCCGGCGTAGTCAGAGCGACGACACTGGCACCCAGTGAAATCCCAGCCGCGACGGTGAGGCCGAAGCGAGGGGTGATGATGAGTGTGCCGGTCGCGGCGAAACTCATAATCCCACCGGCTGTCACTCGATAGATTTTGCCGGGCCGACCATCGAACGCCGGAATGGGCGTGTACTGCTGGGTAGGCCAGAGCGTGGTTTCGACCGTCGCGACGACGGCGGCGAGGTTCGCCAGCGGCGGATCGGCTAGCAAGTCGGCAAAGTATTGGCGGCTCATGGAAGCAACTCCTTTAGGGAATCCAGGTAGCGTTAGTCAGCGTAATCGTAAGCACTTTGCCACCCGCCACTACGTCGCCCTCAGTTATGCTGGCGAGGGCTGACCCACTCAACGCCGCGCTCGGAACGAGCGCCGTGGTCACGGTGAGCGACGGGTCGTTGGTGGTGCCCGCCGCTCCAGCCTCGGTGAAGCCCGCAGACTCGTCCGTGCCCGTCGGCGCGGTACCGAGTCGCTGGCGGTCCGAGTTAATCAGGAGTCGAGTAAAGCCCGCCTGATTGATATTCGCGGCCAGAGCCACGTCGGCGAAATCGTTGTACGCTCCGACGGTGAACGCCTGCGGCAACGTTGCCACCAGAGTGAGCCCCGCGAGGCTATCTCCCGCCACCCAATCGGCCGTATCAGCCACGGTGCCCCAATCAAAAACGCGCGCCTCAGCCGTAAAGAGCGTACCGTTCGAGGTGCACCACAGCGACAGCGTGGCGGCTGTCACCGTCCCCGTCAGGCCCGAGGTGTCAAACCCGACTAAGGACTCCTGACACCAGATCCCCGAGTTGTCCTGGCCGACGTTTAGGATGGTGCCGAAGAAAGCCAGCGTCCCGGTGGCTCGCGCGACCGCATACGCCGCGTCCTGAGATCGGTTATAGCCGTCAGCCGGATCGCCGAAAATGGTGGTGGTCGGCACTTATCCAGCCCACCCATGATGCCGAGCATAGAACAGCACCGAGTTGAGCACGATCCGCTTGAACGCCTCCAGCGGGTTCTCCTCAAAGTTTTCTCGCTCAGTCAGGTCTGGCTCCACCCGCCAAGTCCCGTTCGGCACCTTGACCGGCGGGTTGATCCAGCCGTAGCCATCCGGGTCCATCGGCAGAAACTCGCCGGTGGCGACCACTCGGGCTCGCAAGGCCATCTGGATGCCGGTGCCGTTGGCGATGAGTGCGATGGGAGAGAGCAACTGAACCTGAATGCCGTCCAGCGTAAACGCGGCGCCGGGCTGGAGCTTGTTGTGCTCCGCTGCCCGAGCCACCATCCGCTCCAGTGGGGTCTTGCCCACCAAGCCTAGTTCAATCAGGCCGGGCAGGGGCTCGGGCGCGTAGACGCGGGCCATGCTAAGGAACTACTTGCGGTGGGGAGTAACCGGCAACGGCGCGGCGGAGCGCAAGCGCGTCACATTGTTTTTGCCCTCCGTCTGGCGTGCGATGAAGTGTCGGCACATGCTTGCTCCATCGCATGGGGATAAGAGTCCAGCCGTTCGCGCATCCAACACAGAGCCACCGCCGCGCCTCCGCCAGACACTCGGCCCAAATGATGGCAACTTCGGGGCTCACGGAGCCCTCTGTAACTCCAGCCCTAAATGCAGCGCATGGCGAGTGAGGCCAGCCACGGTGCGGATACCCAGCCGCCCTGTGAGTGCGTGACGGTGCGTCTCCACGGTCTTTTCACTGATGCCGAGTCGCGCCGCCATCGCCTTGTTCGTTAAACCTTCCGCGACAGCGACCAGCACCTCCCGTTGCCGCCGAGTGAGCGACTTCATTTTCCCGACTTATACGCAGTAAGCTGCTCCACACATCCGGGCATCACGTCGTTGTAGCGCGCCAGTACGGTGTCGCCATCGGACATTCGCACGATAGCACAGAACTGCGTCGTTCCACCGTTCAGCACGTACCGCGTGGCTGGACGGACGATGACCGCGACGGGGACCGCTTTCGGCGGTGCGCTGCATGTCGCGAACGGCTTGGCTGCCGCCAGCGTGCCCAGCGTCTTGGCCGCGATCTTGTTCTCGGTGCGAGTATGCCACGCACGTATGTCTCGCGCCCACGTCGTTGTGTTGCTCACGTTCCACGTGAGCGACCACTGCCAACTCAACACGGCGCAGACGTTCGGCTGATCCAGAATCGTTCGACCGTAGGCCAGCGCTTCCGATCCGCTCATCTGCCAGCGATTGACTCGCCATCCGTCCACGCCGTACGAGCCCGACTTATCGACGCCCACTGTACCGGGCGGGCACCGCTGCGATGGAACGAGCGAGGACTGAATACGCGCCGGGCCGCAACCGCCGTTTAGGAGGTTCATCCCGGCCACCAGCATCACGCCCTTCATGCGGGCCGTATCGGATTGCGCCTTCCAGAAGCGAGTCGTCTCCCGGTCACGGATGGTGCCGATGCCTTGCACCCAGGCAAAGTCCAGCGCTCGCCACACCGGACGAT
>DASYVW010000301.1:0-3569 GCA_035936675.1 Gemmatimonadales bacterium | reverse complement strand
CCCGCGTTTACTCCGGTCGAGGGCGATGTCCTCGACCCCGGCTCGCTGGATCGGGCCATGCCGGGCCAAGAGGCCGTTCTCTCCGCTCTCGGTCACAAGCGCTGGCTGGGGTCGAGCCGCATTCTGTCCGAGGGAACACGCAACCTGATCGCCGCGATGGTCCGCCATGGCGTCCAACGCTTTGTCTGCGAGACTGCCCTGGGGATCTCGGATGCCTGGTGGCAAATGGGCCTTTACTACACTCTCTTCGTCCGACCCGTCATCTTGCCATTCTATTTCTGGGACAAAGTTCGGCAGGAGGCGGTGATTCGGGCCTCCAACCTTGCATGGACCATCGTGCGCCCTGGCATGCTCACGAACGGCCCGCCGCGTGGACGCTACCGCCACGGCCCACACGTCGGCCACTGGCTTTGGACCGTGCGGATCTCGCGGGCGGATGTCGCGGCGTTCATGCTCGACCAGCTCACGGACCACCGCTATGTCCGAGCGACCGTCGGGGTCGCTGACTAGCTGGCGCCGATGCTTGCTGCGCCGCCCAACACTCTGACCACTAGTGAACCGGTGGGTTCCGAAACCGCCGAGGCGATCCTGACCCGAGAAGATATGCGCGTTGCGTTCGTGATAGAGATCGTCGGCATGCTCGCGTCAGGAGGGTCGTCCCAAGCGCAGAGCCCCGCCAGGCGAGCACCCGCCGCGGTGGCCCGGCGATTCATCGACGCTCAGAGGGATCCGTCTTCGAGCTGCCGCCAGGCCCATGCGTCATTGTCCGCGATCCCGGGGGGCAGCGAGTCGCCGTGTACGAGCAGGCTCGACCCGAGGTCGAGGCGGCGTTCGAAGGGCGGTTCGATGTACCCTGAGGAAGATCGATGGATCTCACGATCCCATATACGTTTTATCCCATAGCACTGCCTCAATGGATTGCGTGGATGCTATTTCTGCTCGCCATGGTGGGGGGCGCCGGCATCGGCGTACTCAGAGGCCGAGGCCGAGGGTGGCGCTCCGGGCTCGGTGCCGGGTCGATCGGCGTGGTGGGCCTCTTGGCCGCAAGCATGGTGGTGTCGATGATCATCACGTTCTTTGTGCACGACCTCTGAACTCAGAATGGGGGTTCTTCGGTCGAAGCTGGGTTGGGCGTTGGTCGTGATCTACGTGGTCGTGTTCATGACGGTATATTCTCACGTCCAAGCCCACCGCGGGACATTCCTCTATGACATCGGCCTTGACCTCCTGGCCCTGCCATACATTCTCGTTGTGGGGCGACTGCTCTTGCAACAGCCGACGTTCGAGGTCCATGCCCATGAGCCGTGGGGGCTCGTGCCGGCAGTCATCTTCTGCAGCGGGGTAGTCTTGCTCGCCGGGGCCGGACTGGAGCGCGCGGTGCGAGCGCTGCGGGCGGGCGGGCTAGGCGGGCTAGGCGGGCGGCGGCCCAAGTAACGAAGACAAGCGTGGAGGTTGTCGCGGGGCTAGCACCGCGGCGACCAGGAGGTGCACGATTCGTCAGGCCGCCACCCGAGATCGCGAGGCTTAAGAGCGTGCAGGAATGGATCGCCGACCCGGTCACCTTCGGGCGCCGCTACTTGGGGCCTTTGTCCGAACTGCTCCTCGGCTGGGTCCTACTCGTCTACGGCGTGCTGAGGCTGCTGGGACGAGTGCAGGCGGAGGAGCGGGGACGCTACGTCCGCGGGGGCGTCGCATTAGCCGTCGGGAGCCTCCTTCTGGGACACGCTTGTAGCCAGCTATGAATCGCGACGCCCAGTCACCAGGAGTCGGGCCTCGCGCCCGCTGCACCTGGTGACTCGCAAGGTTCCGCGTTCTTCACCGTTCCGTCTGCCTGATGCGGAGAACTCCGCCCAGCCAGGCACAGGGCAAGGCGGTGAGCGCGATCGCGATCGGGTACCAGGCAGGGCCAAGGTGCATCGGCATCGCGGCAATGGCGCCGGCCATACCAACGATGAACCCAATGACCCCTAACGCCCAAACATGAAGCATCGGCGAATGGGGCGCGAACCTCGCGGTGATGTAGCTCCCAAGAACGGTGTAAATGATGCGATAGGATAACGCCAGAAGGTTCAAGCCCGGGTCGTACATCGGCTGGTCCCAAGGCGGATAGACCTGGAGTACGTGCAGCAATTGGTCGGTGCCGAGCGAAAGCACCACCACTGTGAGAAACCCCACGAATACAGCGCTCGCGCTGCGCCCCAGGCGGCGGGGAGGCGCGCCTGTCTTGGTCATTGGACTTGTCATTTGACTCCCTGACCCACTCTCGACGCCAACACTTCAGCCATCTTGTCGTAGCTCTCGGCGACTCCGCTCAGCATGGGGGTCTTGAGGACGGCATCACGAACGGCCCGCGAGGCGTAGAGCACCGTGGTCGTGGCCGTGGTCTTGCCCCCCCGCTCTACGAAGGTCGTCGTGTCCAGCGCGTCCCCTTCGTACCAGGATTCGTCGAACTTTTCGGTGGCGACGAGCCGCTCGGGCCGTACGATCTCTCGATATACGCCGCCCATTCCCATCTCGGCTCCGGTCGGTCCCCGCCAGACGAAGCGATAGGCGCCGCCCACCCTTAGATCGACCTCGCAGACCGCGAACGTCCAGCCGCCACGGACTCCCAACCAACGTTTGAGCAGCTCGGGCCTGGTCCAGGCGTCAAAGACCAGGCTGCGGGGAGCATCGAAGACGCGGGTCATGGCGATCTCCCGCTCCGAGGGCGTGGTGACCTGCAACGTTCCAATGTTCTTGACGGCGTTCGTCATCGGGTGGTCTCCCCTATCGCTTGGTGGACCTGCGTTTTTTCTGTGTGGTCTTTAACTCTTCGAGCAGGGCGTCGAGGCGCTGGTAGTTGCCCTCCCAGAACTCACGGTAGCGCTCCAGCCATTCGGTGGCTTCCTCGAGCGACTTGGCCTCGAGCCTGCGCGGCCGGCGCTGGGCGTCCCGTCCGCGCGAAATCAGGCCGGCGCGCTCCAGCACCTTGAGATGCTTGGAGATCGCGGGCTGGCTCATCCTGAACGGCTCAGCCAGCTCCGTCACCGACGCCTCACCCGACGCGAGCCGGGCGAGAATGGCCCGCCGGGTGGGATCGGCGAGGGCCGCGAACGTCGCGCCAAGGCGATCATAGCCCGTCCGCCCATAACCGAGAGCTTGCATAACTGATAGGTTATATAATAAAACGGGTCGGCCGTCAAGCCCCCGCCAAGGGGCACTGCGTTAGAATACGGGGAGCCTAAGAACTCGGCGCCGCCGCGATCGCCTCGCTGATTTTCAAGGAGCCAGTTGTATGGAAGAGGCGCTGCTGGACATCGAGGGTGCAGCTCGTTTTCTCGGGGTCAGCACCACTTCCCTGCGGCGCTGGACCAATTCGGGCCGCCTGGCCTGCTTACGGGTGGGCGGCCGCAGGGAACGCCGGTTTCGGCTCACGGATCTGGTGGCCTTTCTGCAGGAACAGCCGGCGCAGCGGCACGAGGCGTCCCTGGTGCCCCACGCCTCGGATGGCGTGAGCATCGGCGGGATGACCCTGCCCTTTGGCACCCACCTATGCGGCTTCTACTCCACGAACAAGGGCCGCGCGAAGC
>DASYVW010000300.1:0-2248 GCA_035936675.1 Gemmatimonadales bacterium | reverse complement strand
TGATGGGCCAGAGGACCTGCTGTCCGCCTGTCCGCCCGTCCGCCAGTACGTCGTGCCTCGCCTTGCACCGATCCAGCCAACGGAGCGTTCGCTCCATTCCTTCGCACGCGAGCTCGGTCGTCGACTGCCCGGGCACGACATGATCGAAGGCCATTGCGACGTCGGCCCCGAGCCGCCACTGGATATCGATAGCCCGTTCCGGCGTGAGAGTTCGCATCGTGCCATCGATATGACTCTGAAACTCGACCCCGTGCTCTGCGATGCTCCGGAGCCCCTGAAGCGAGAAGACCTGGAACCCGCCCGAGTCGGTGAGCATCGGGCCAGTCCAGGTGGTGAACCGGTGCAGCCCTCCCATGGTGTGCACGACCTCTTCGCCCGGCCGCAGATGCAAATGGTAAGTGTTGCCCAGGATGATCTGCGCGCCGGTACGGCGCACGTCAGCCGCGCTGAGCCCTCGGACCACGGCATGCGTGCCCACCGGCATGAACGCCGGCGTCTGCACCTCGCCATGCGGCAAGGTGAGGGTGCCAGCCCGGGCAGCGCCCTGCGTGCCCCGGACGTTGAACTCGAACATCAAGCCAGTCCCATGGTCATGCTCCGACCCCGGCCGCGTCAAAAATCCGATCGATCTGCCGCCGATGGACCAGATCGTGGCCTGCCATGAGCCGGATGCTGTGCCCCGCGCTCTCCGGCCCGCGCTCGCTGTGCAGCCCCACCCGCTCCAGTTGGGCAGGCGTCAGGTGCTTCCAGAGATGAAGATTGGCCATTCGCAGCCCCCGCAACTGGTCGAGTGCCTGGGTCAGGCTGACTTCGCGATAGCGGAATTCGCTGGCCCAGCGGTCCTGATCATAGCCTTGAAGGGCAGGGCGGTCCTCCGACAGCACCATCCTGATACGGAACCCTGCGACCAGATCGCTATCGGCGAGATGTTGGATCACGTCGATCACCGACCACTTGCCTGGCTTTTCGGGACGGCGGAGCGTTGCGTCGACTACGCCGCGAAGCCGGTGATCCAGCCAAGGCAGCAGCTCCCCCAGCACCTCGATCGGGTTGCGTGTGCCGAGCAGGTCCAACAAGGCGCGAACGTAGCCCGAGGCAGCAGCCGGTGCGTTTCCGGCAGGGTTGGAGAAGGTCATGACTGGCTCCGGGGTCAGATGATCACCATGGCGTCGCCATAGGAGTAGAACCGATACCGCTGCTCGATCGCATGTCGGTAGGCCGCCATCGTGAGTCCGTGTCCCGCAAAGGCGCTCACCAGCATAAGCAGCGTCGATCTCGGTAAGTGGAAGTTGGTCAGCATGCGATCGACCACGCGAAAGTTATAGCCGGGTGTGATCATGAGCCGGGTCTCTCCCGCTCCCGGTTGCACCATTCGATCGGCGCGGGCCGCGCTCTCCAGGGCGCGCACGACGGTGGTTCCGACGGCCCACACGCATCCCCCTGCCGCGCGCACTGCGGCAAGCCGCAAGGCGAGTGCCGACGGAACCTCATATCGCTCCGGGTGCATCTCGTGTGCGGCCGGATCGTCGACCTCGACCGGCTTGAATGTGCCGGGCCCGACCTGGAGATCCAGATCTTCTACCAGCACCCCCGCGCTCGCTAATTGCTCGAGTAGCCCGGGGGTGAAGTGGAGGCCGGCCGTGGGTGCGGCCACGCTTCCCTCGAGGCGGGCGTACACTGTCTGATAGCGCGACTCGTCCAGCTCGGACGGTGCTCGCGAGATGTACGGCGGGAGTGGCAGGCGCCCGTACTGCCGGATGGCTGCCTCCGCTGACAATCCTACGAAGCGGACGAGGCGATTGCCGTCGGCAAGCATCCCCACCGTCTCGACCGCGGCTTTGGGCCCCAGCGTTACTCGCTTGCCCGGCCGGAGGGCGCTACCCGGCTTGCCGAGCGCAACCCAGTCGCCGTCCGACGCGGGATGGATCAGCAGGATTTCGGCCGGCGCGCCCGATGGCCGGGTGCCCAGCAGACGGGCGTGACGCACTCTGGTGGTGTTGAGGACGAGGAGATCGCCCGGAGGAATTATGGCGGGCAGGTCGGAGAATCGGGCATCCACCAGCTCAGCGCCCGCTGCCGGTGTTCGTGTGCCGGGCAGCTTCTCCACCTTCTGGCTGCGCAAGACGGCCAGTAGCCGGCTTCCCGACCGATCGGGCAATGGCTCCTGTGCGATCAGCTCTGGCGGGAGGTGGTAGTCGAAGTCGGAGGTGCGGAGACCTTCAGGCGTCAAAGATCGTCGCCTGTCCAG
>DASYVW010000299.1:0-4380 GCA_035936675.1 Gemmatimonadales bacterium | reverse complement strand
TCTGCTACTGACTCCCCACTGCCACTCCCGACTCCCGACCTCCGCTCGTGACTCGCGACTCGAGACCCGCGACTCCCTCGCCGAGCGCCTGGTCCAGATCGGCGATCAGATCACGCGGATCTTCAATCCCGACCGAGAGCCGCACCAACTCCGGCGTGACACCCGTGGCCCGCTGCTGCTCGGGACCGAGTTGCTCGTGCGTGGTGGACGCGGGGTGGATGATCAGCGACTTCGCGTCTCCCACATTGGCGAGCAACGAGAAGAGCTTGACCCGATCGATCAGCGCTCGGGCCACCGCGTGACCCCCCTTCACGCCGAAGGCGAGCACGCCGCCGAAGCCACCGCTGAGGTACTTGACCGCGTTGCGATGCTCGGAATGGGTTTCGAGCCCTGGGTACGACACCCACTCCACCCGCCGGTCCTGGGCCAGCCAACGCGCCACCGCGAGTGCATTGCTGGAGTGACGCTGGATGCGGAGCGGCAACGTCTCGAGGCCCTGCAAGAACAGGAACGAGTTGAACGGCGAGAGCGCGGGTCCGAGATCGCGGAGCAGCTGGACGCGGAGCTTGATGATGAAGGCCGCGGGGCCGAAGGCCTCCGTATACACCAATCCGTGATACGACGGGTCAGGGCTGGTGAACTCGGGAAAGCGAGTGCGCGAGGTTGGGCTGGCCCAATCGAACTTGCCGGCATCCACCACCACGCCGCCGATGGCGGTTCCATGTCCCCCGATCCACTTGGTGGCTGAATGGACGATGATGTCCGCCCCGTAGTCGATGGGGCGGCTCAGCGTCCCGGCAGCCCCGAAGGTGTTGTCCACCACGAGCGGGATCCCCGCCGAGTGGGCGATATCGGCCAGGGCCTCGAAGTTCGGCACGTCGAGCCGTGGGTTACCGATCGTCTCGACGAAGAGCAGGCGGGTGCCGCCGTCGATCGCCGCGCGAACCTGGTCGAGGTTGTGGATGTCCACAAACCGGGTCGTCACGCCCCACTTGGGGAGCGTGTAGGCGAACAGATTGTAGGTCCCGCCATACAATGTCTGAGAGGAGACCAGGTTGTCCCCCGCGCCGGCCAGGTTCAGAACGCTGAGCGTCGTCGCGGCCTGACCGCTCGCCACTGCCAGCGCGGCAATGCCACCCTCGAGCTCGGCGATTCGTTTCTCGAACACGTCGCTGGTCGGATTCATGATGCGGGTGTAAATGTTGCCGAACATCCTGAGCCCAAAGAGATCGGCGGCATGCTGCGTGTCGTTGAAGACGTAGCTCGTGGTGGCGTAGATGGGGACTGCCCGGGCGTTCGTGGTCGGGTCAGGAACCTGGCCGGCATGGACCGCCAGGGTATCGGGATGGTAGGACATGGACACGCTCCTCGAATCAGGTAAAGGAAAAGGCCCGGACCACTGGAAGTGGGCCGGGCCTCGGGTCATCGGTTCGGTGGAGAGTACTAGACTCTGGTCTCCTGCCGCGTGCACGCCGAATGCTCAGTCCACCCCGTTTGGGGGCGACACATGCAAATAATTCGGCAACACATCACGGCCTGAGCGCTCACCACTCGAACCTCGCGTTGATGGAACATGGGGAGCAAAAGGCCCCCCGGGCTTGGGAAAGCGCGGAGGGCAGTGTCCGGCGCTTTAGCTCTTTGGTTGGTGCCGAGGCACCTGGCGGGAGCAAGTGGCCCTAAATCCACCGCCAGGTTCACTGTACACATAACGCAGTTGGCTGTCAAGCGCCCGCCGCAGTCATTGCGAGGGCGGAACGCCTGAAGCAATCCCGCCGCCGCTGCAACCGGATCGCCACGCAGCCTCCGGCTGCTCGCGATGACTCAAAGGACGAGTAGCTTGCCGGGCTACCCCCCGCAAGGTAATTCTTCCCGCGTCCACGCCCGACCTCGAATATTCATCTCCGTCCCGACTCCTATGGCCAGCAACGCTTCTTTCGACGTGTCCACCGGCGCCGACCTCCAGGAGGTCGACAACGCGGTGAATCAGACGCTCAAAGAGATCGCCCAGCGGTACGACTTCAAGGGAACCCACTGCGAGGTGAGCTTCGACCGGGTCAAGGCGGAGATCCGGTTGAGCGCCGATGATGAATACCGGATGGAGGCGCTGGTGGACGTGCTGAAGACCAAGATGATCAAGCGCAACGTGCCGGTGAAGAACATCAAGCTTGGCGATCTCGAGCAAGCGACCGGCCAGAGTGTGCGCCGGACAGTTACCCTTACCCAGGGGATCCCGCAGGACGTCTCGAAGCGGATCGTCAAGGCGGTCAAGGATGAAGGGTTCAAGAAGGTGCAGGCGGGCATTCAGGGCGATGAGGTTCGAGTGACCGCCCCGTCACGCGACGAGCTGCAAGCGGTGATTGCCTTCCTCAAAGGCCAGGACTTCGGGATCGAGCTCAAATTTGGCAACTACCGCGGCTGAGCCGCAGACTCTGAGGCGGCTGGGCATGGCGCTGCTGCTGCTGGCGCCGGCGAGCTGCGTGTCCGGCCCCAAGCCCACTGCGCCGACGGCCGGGCTTCCGATCCCAGCCGGCCGCGACCCGGAGGTTCGAGTCGGTCTGGTGGTCGGTGCAGGGTCTGCCTCGGTGGGTGGTGGCGCGGCGCTCGGCGTCACTGGCCCCGACGGGTCACACCTGTGGATGATCCCGCCCGGCGAGACCTGGCAGGTCACGGTCGCGGGCAACGCCTTCACGCTCGCCAGCCGTGGCTGGACCTCCGCCCCGCTGGAGGCCGTGACGCTCACGCCGGCGGAGTCAAACCCGCTGGTCCGGGTGAACGGTAAGGGCTACCGTGGGTCCGTCGTGATTCTGCGCGGCGGGACCGGGATCACGGTGATCAATCGGGTCGGCCTCGAGTCCTATCTTCTGGGCGTCGTGTCGGCCGAAATGGGACGGCGCGGGCCGGCCGAGCAGGCAGCGCTGCGCGCGCAGGCAGTCGTGTCGCGCACGTACGCACTGCGGAACCTCGGTCGCTGGAAGGCGCAAGGCTTCGATCTGTCCGCCACCGTGGCCGATCAGGTCTACAGTGGCCAAGGAGCGGAGACATCCGAAGGACGTGCGGCCGTGGGCGACACCCGAGGCCGGGTGCTTACCTACGACGGGGCCCCGATCGAGGCCTTCTTCTACTCCACCTGTGGGGGGCGAACCGCCGACGGTGCCGAGGTCTTCCGGGGAACGGCCAGGTCGTACCTTCGATCGGTCCCCGATCAGGCGGCCGACGGGAGTGTCTATTGCAGTATCTCCCCCCGGTATCGCTGGCACGAGGAGTGGACCGGCGAAGCCCTTCGGAGCACGCTCGAACGAAACCTGCCGCCCGTCGCCGGGAGGCAAAGCGTGGATATCCGAGAGGTCAGCAACGTGCGGGTGAGCCGTCGGAGCTCGTCAGGGCGGGTAGACCAGCTCGCCATCGGACTGGGCGGGCCGGAAATCACCGTCGAGGGGCCAGCGATCCGGCAGGTGATGCGCCTCAACTCGGGTGAGCCTCTTCGGAGCACGGCATTCGACCTGGTCGCCACGGTCGGCGGCCGGCGAGTGACCCACCTGACCGTGGACGGCATGGGATCGGGGCACGGCGTCGGATTCTGCCAGTGGGGAGCGGTCGGACGCGCGCGGGCGGGGCAGGGATACGAGCAGATTCTTGCTGCGTACTTTCCCGGAACCCGGCTGGAGCGCCGCTACTGATGAAGGGGGCATGATGACCGCCGGTCGCAGCGGACCCACAAGCGAGCGCCTCAAGGTGGGAATCATCGGGGGTGGAGCGATCACCCAGGTGGCGCACCTGCCGGTGCTGAAGAAGATGCGGAGCGTCGAGGTGCAGGCCATCTGCGACACCGACCTGCCGAAGGCGCGCGCGCTGGCGGCGCGCTTCGGGATCAAGGATGCGTTCGACGACATCGAGGAGCTTCTCCGCTACGAGGCGCTCGACGCAGTCGTCATCTGCTCGCCCAATCACCTACACGAGTCCCACGTTCAGGCCGCGCTCTCGGCCAACCTTCACGTGCTCGTGGAGAGACCGCTGGCCATGTCGGCCGTGAGCGTGCAGCGCGTCCTCCGCTCGGTCGAGAAGCACGATCGGGTGGTCATGGTGGGTATGAATCACCGCTACCGTCCCGACGTTCAGATCGTGCGCAGCTTCGTACAAAGCGGGGAGCTGGGGAACATCGAGAGCGTCCGGGGCAGCTGGCACGTCTTCCGCCCGGGTCGGACCCACCTGGGCTGGCGGCAGCGGCGCGATGAGGCGGGTGGTGGCGCCATGCTGGATCTGGGACTCTCGATTCTGGATCTAGGTCTCTGGCTCGGCGGCAGCTCGCCACCGACCCGAGTCAGCGCCAGCCTGGATCCGATCGGGAAAGAGCGGTCAGTGGAACAGTCGGGCAGCGCGTTC
>DASYVW010000298.1:0-2130 GCA_035936675.1 Gemmatimonadales bacterium | reverse complement strand
TCCTTCAGGCGTCGGGTGGGGCTGCCGCGCTCGAGTTGATGGACCGGCATGGGCAGCCCGATCTGGTGCTGACCGACCTGATGATGCCGGGACTAGGTGGGGCCGAGTTGGCCCGGCGTGTGAGGGAACGCTGGCCGGCGCTGCCGATTCTCTTCATGTCCGGCTACTCGGTGGAAGATCTCCAGCGACACGGCGCGATCGGTACCGAGCGAGTCATGATCCAAAAGCCGTTCACTCCCGATGGACTGGTCAGGAGCGTGGCCGCGGCGCTCTCGCGGGCAGGCACGAGCCAGCCGGCGGGCGATTGAGACCCGTTCTTGACCTAAGCGAATCGTGCGGCTAAATTTGCGGGCTATGCCGACTATCAACCAGCTCATCCGGCACGGCCGGAAAGACGTCGAGGCCAAGGACAAGGCGCCAGCGCTCCGCTCCAACCCGCAGAAGCGCGGCGTGTGTACCCGGGTCTACACTACTACGCCGAAGAAGCCGAACTCGGCGCTTCGGAAGGTGGCCCGCGTGCGGCTCACCAACGGCTTCGAGGTCACGGCCTACATCCCCGGTGAGGGCCACAACCTCCAGGAGCACTCGATCGTGCTCATCCGTGGCGGCCGGGTGAAGGACTTGCCGGGCGTTCGCTACCACATCGTGCGCGGCACGCTGGACTCGGCCGGGGTGAATGACCGCAGGAAGAGCCGGTCCAAGTATGGCGCCAAGCGGCCGAAGGCCGCGGGCTCCGCTCCGGCGGCCAAGGGAGGCAACAAGTGAGTCGGCGTAACAAGTCGGTCAAGCGACCGGTACCGCCCGATCCTCGCTACGACAGCCAGACAGTATCCAAGTTCGTCAACAACCTGATGTACGAGGGGAAGAAGAGCTTGGCCGAGGGAATCTTCTACACGGCCATGGATCTGATTGAAGAGCGCACCAGCCAGCCGGGGGTGTCCGTCTTCAAGCAGGCGGTGAACAACGCCAAGCCGACGCTCGAGGTGAAGAGCCGCCGGGTGGGTGGCGCGTCGCTCCAGGTACCGGTCGAGGTGCGGCCGGATCGCCGGACCGCGCTCGCCATGCGGTGGATCATCTCGTTCTCCCGGGCCCGCACCGAAAAGACCATGGCCGAGCGGCTCGCGGCCGAGCTGATCCTGGCATCGAAGGGCGAGGGGAATACGATCAAGAAGAAGGAAGACACGCACCGGATGGCGGAAGCGAACCGGGCGTTTGCGCATTACAGGTGGTAGGGCGGTAGATGAAGCGGCGGTAACGGCGGTAGGGCGGTAAAGAGCGGGGCGCTTCGGGAGAGGCGCCCCTTCGCGTAGCCTGCCCTGAGCGAAGCGAAGGGCTCTGGACAGGTCTCTTTGTGTCTTGAGCCTTAAACCGCGAATTGGCCTACTTATCTGATGCCCGGGAGGGTAGATTACAAGCAGTCACCCGCCTCAAATTCCTGCCAAAGCCGGCCGTTCTTGCCGGACCTAGGACCCCACAGTGTACTCGCCACCCTCGCTTGAGGGGCGCCGCATCGTCATTTGCGATTACAATGCGCTTTTGCTCTCCGTGACGGGCCTGTTGCGCATGAGTGGCTACTGCGTCTTCCAGGCCCACGACGGGCAGGCGGCTGATGAACTGTGCCGCGAGCTACCCGACATCGAACTTCTGGTCCTCAACACCTTCGGCACCGGCACCGACACACCAAGTCTGATCCGAACCATCCGGGCCTCCCGCCCTGGGCTGCCAGTGCTCCACATCGGGTCGTCGGTCCCCGCAGGCTTGCCAGCCGATGTGCCCACGCTCGCCGAGTCATTCACGGCGGATGAGCTCCTCATGGCTGTGGATAGGCTCTGTGACGGCGCGGGCGAAAAAGGGTTGACACTGCACCGTAACTGATTACTTTCACCGGGCTTGGCGCTTTTATACCGGCGGATATACATCGGATTACGTGACCCCACCATGCACCACCTCGGGTCACCTCTGATCTTCTAATGACAACGCGTGGGATCCTGCTGGGATCCTCGTTCAGGGCTCAGGCCCGGACGTGCGCGGAGCGATACCACGGGAATCCTCCCGAACGGTCGCCCCGCTTTTTCGTTGACTAGAGACACACGACATGGCCCGACAGACGACCCTCGATCGCTACCGTAA
>DASYVW010000297.1:0-7365 GCA_035936675.1 Gemmatimonadales bacterium | reverse complement strand
CTGGGCGAGGAGCAGATCCAGTCCGCGGATGAGGGCGCCGCCGCCGGTCATGACGATGCCGCGGTCCACGATATCGCTGGCCAGCTCGGGCGGCGTGATCTCCAGCGCCCGCCGCACTGCATCCACGATCTGCTGAATCGGTTCCTGCACCGCTTCCCGGATCTCGGTCGAATGCACCCGCACGGTCTTGGGAATGCCGGAGACGAGATCCCGCCCCTTCACTTCCATCTCCCGCTCGTCGCCAGTGGGGGCGGCGGAGCCAATCTTGATCTTGATTGCTTCGGCGGTGGGCTCCCCGACCAGCAGGTTGTAGTTCTTGCGCATGAACTGCACGATCGCTTGATCCATCTCGTCACCTCCGGTGCGTATGGAGGCGTCGGAGACGATGCCGGAGAGGGCGATGACCGCGATCTCGGTGGTACCACCGCCGATGTCGATCACCATGTTGCCAGTGGGCGTCTCGACGGGAAGACCCACCCCGATCGCCGCCGCCATGGGCTCCGCCACCATCAGCACCTGCTTGGCCCCTGCGGTCTCGGCGGAGTCGCGCACGGCGCGGCGCTCGACCTCGGTGATCCCGGACGGTACGCACACGATGACCCTGGGCTTTACCCGGAACACGTGCTTGTCGATAATCGTCTTTAGGAAATACCGCAGCATCTTTTCGGTGACATCGAAGTCGGCGATCACGCCGTCCTTCAGGGGACGCACCGCCAGAATCCCCTCCGGGGTCCGCCCCAGCATCCGCTTGGCCTCGAGCCCGATCCCCTTGATCTTCCCCGTCGCCTTTTCGATCGCCACGACCGAGGGCTCGTTGAGGACGATGCCTTCCCCTTTGACGTAGATGAGGGTGTTGGCCGTTCCCAGATCCACCGCGATTTCGTTCGCGGGAAACCAGGACATCCAATTCATGTGGGGAAGCTTCATCGGGGGGCCGCTAGGCACATGGGTGGAGAAGGTAAATAGACAAGGTCAACTCCCGCTACTTCCGAATCCACCCGTACCTCTTGCGGTCGGTGGTAGCGCGTCGACGGGACGAAAGGCCACCCGTTCCACCCGCGCAACGATCATCTGGGCGATGCGCATGCCCCGTGTCACCCTGAACGTCTCGGTCCCCAGATTCACCAGGGCTACCATCAGCTCGCCCCGATAGTCGCTGTCGATCGTGGCCGGGGTGTTGGGCAACGTGATGCCGTGGCGGAGCGCCAAACCCGAGCGGGGCCTGAGCTGGCACTCGTAACCAGCCGGTACCGCGATGCTGAAACCGGTGCGGAACAGCCGTCGCTCGAGCGGGGCCAGGTCTCCGTCCTCAGCGCTGGCCAGGTCGTACCCAGCCGAGCCGGGCGTCGCGGGGCTCGGGATCGGGAGCCCCTCGGCGAGGGGCAGGCGCGCGATCAGGACCTCGACGGCGCGTTCCGAACTTACCCGCTCAGACAACGGTGTTGACGTCTGTCAGGGGGAGGCGAAAGGCCTCGGCAACTCCGGGGTAGACCACTTTCCCCTCGACGACGTTCAAGCCGAGCCGCAGCGCAGAATCGGACTTGCACGCCGCACGCCACCCCTGCTTGGCGAGCTTAAGTCCGTATGGCAGCGTAGCATTGGTGAGGGCGAGGGTAGACGTTCGAGGCACCCCGCCAGGCATATTTGCCACGGCGTAATGCAGAATGCCGTCTACGAAGTAGGTGGGGTTCTCGTGGGTAGTCGGCTTGATCGTCTCGACGCACCCGCCCTGATCGACGGCGACGTCCACGATGACAGACCCCGGTTTCATCAGCTTGAGGTCCGCCCGCTTGACCAGGTGCGGGGCCTTGGCGCCCGGGAGGAGGACCGCGCCGACCACCAGGTCCGCCCGCCGGATCGCGTCCAGGATGTTATGCCGGTTGGAATAGACCGTGTCCACGTTGGCCGGCAACACATCGTTGAGGTAGCGAAGCCGGTCGAGCGAGATGTCGAGGATGGTTACGTGGGCGCCTAGCCCGGCAGCCATCTTCGCTGCGTTGATCCCCACCACGCCACCACCGATAATCGCCACCTCACCCGGTGCCACACCCGGGACTCCGCCGAGCAGTATCCCGCTGCCCCCGAAGACCTTCTCCAGATACTTGGCGCCTTCCTGTACCGCCATCCGCCCGGCGACCTCGGACATCGGAGTCAGCAGCGGTAGCTCGCCGCTCGCGAGCTGGACCGTTTCGTAGGCGACGGCGATCGCGCCCGATGCAATCACGGCCCGGGTGAGGTCCTCAGCCGCGGCGAAATGGAAGTAGGTATAGATCACCTGGCCTCGCCGCATCCGGGGCCATTCAACCGCAATCGGCTCCTTCACCTTCATGACCATCTCGGCCTGCTGCCACACTTCGTCGGCGGTGGGCAGGATCGAGGCGCCGACTGCCCGGTAGGCGTCATCGGTAAAGCCGCTTCCGCTGCCCGCTCCCTGCTCCACGACCACCGAATGCCCCGCCGCCACCAGAGCCTCGGCGCCCGCCGGGACGAGCGCGATCCGATTCTCGTTGGTTTTGATCTCCTTCGGGACGCCGATCTTCATCGATCTTCTTCCAAGAAGTGAAGGGTAAACAGCGCAAACACTGAGTAATGAACAGCGAGCGGGGTGAGGCGGAGGGGCCCGTTCACCGTTTACCGTTCACGCTGTTTTTCGGCCCCAAACGTACAACCGTCTGCCGCTCCGGCGCGAAGAACTCGCCGGCGACGGCAGCAACCTGCTCCGGCGTCACCCGATCGATCTCCGCCAGCATTTCGTCCAGGGGGCGGTAGTCGTCGTCGTGCAGGATGAAGCCGGCCAGGCGCCCCATTCTCGCAGCCGGACTCTCGAGCGAGAGCATGATCTGTCCCTTGAGCTGCTGCTTGCCGTTGGTCAGCTCCGCCAGGGGAAGCCCCTCGCGGGCGATCTTGGCGTACTCCTGGCGAATGGCCTCGATCGCCTGGTCGGCGGTGCCGACCTGGGTTCCGACATACACGCCAAGCTGGCCGGAGCCCTGGAAGAACTGCTTGTAGGCAAAGACGCCATAGGCCAGCCCCAGCTCTTCCCGTACCCGCTGGAACAGGCGGCTCGACATCCCGCCGCCGAACACGTTGGTGAGAATGGCCAGCGGAAAGCGCCGAGGATCGCGCAGCGGAAAGGTGTCAGTACCGAAGACGACGTGGGTCTGGGCCGTATCTCGTTCCTCGGTGACGCTGGCGCCGCGAACTCCGGGCTCGGGCGCCACAGGCCCTCGCGGCACCTCCCGCGTGGCACCCTCGAACCAGCCTTCCCGCTCGAGGACCGTGAGCAGCTGCTCGTGGCTGACATGCCCCGCGGCGGCGATCACGCAGTTCCCCCGGTAATAGCCCCCCTGGTGCAAGGCGCGCAGGTCGCCAGCAGAGAGTGCCTCTAGTGTTTCGCGGGTTCCCAGGATCGAGTAGCCGTAGGGATGTGTCGGCCAGAGCGCCCGAGCATGGAGCTCGAAGACCAGATCGTCAGGCGTGTCGGCGACCGCGTTGATCTCCTCGAGGACAACGTTACGCTCGGACTCGAGATCGGTTTGGCGGAGGAGCGGGTGACGGACCAGGTCGGTAAGGATCTCGACGGCAAGAGGAAGATCGGCGTCGAGAATGTGGGCCTGGTAGCTGGTGTAATCGCGGCCGGTGAATGCGTCGAGTCCACCGCCTCGCACCTCGAGCTCCAGCGCGAGCTCCCGGGCAGTGCGGCGCTCGGTGCCCTTGAAGACCATGTGCTCGAGCAGGTGGGAGATCCCGAGCTGGCTGGGCCGCTCATGCGCGCTGGCGGTCCGTACGTAGATGCCAACGGCTGCCGAGCGTACGCCCGGCAGCCGTTCTGTCAGGACCACCAGCCCGTTTGGCGCTGTGGTCCTGAGCAACCCTTCGTCGAGTCGAGCCGTTTCCACGAGGGTGGCTAGCTCTTGGGTAGCAGCGCCTTCCGGGAGAGCTTCATGCGGCCGCGGTCGTCCACCTCGAGCAGTTTGACCTGAACGATGTCGCCCTTCTTGACCACGTCCTCGGTCTTGTCGGTGCGGCCGTGCTGCAGCTCGCTGATGTGGAGCAGCCCTTCTACCCCGGGTAGAATTTCGACGAACGCCCCGAAGGCGGTGGTGCTCTTGACTGGCCCCTCGTAGGTGCGGCCGACTTCAGGCTCCGTGGTGATCGCGGCGACCATGGCGCGAGCCTTCTCGCCGGCTTCGCCACCTACGGCGGAGATGGTGACCACGCCAGTGTCCTCGATGCTGATCTTGGCGCCCGTGGCGTCCTGAATGCCGCGGATGGTCTTGCCCTTGGGACCGATGACGTCGCCGATCTTGTCGGGCTTGATCTGCATCGTGAAGATGCGGGGCGCGTACTTGGACAGCTCGGTGCGGGGCGCCGGCAACGCCTTGGCCATCTCCTGGAGGATGTGCAGACGACCCTTCCGGGCCCGCTCCAGCGCCTGCTCCATGATCTTGAGCTCGAGGCCCATGATCTTGATGTCCATCTGGATCGAGGTGATGCCCTTCTCGGTCCCGGCTACCTTGAAGTCCATGTCGCCAAGATGATCCTCCGAGCCGAGAATGTCGGTCAGAATGGCGACCTTCTCGCCTTCCTTGATCAAGCCCATGGCGACACCGGCACAGGCTGCCTTGATCGGCACGCCCGCATCCATCAGGGCCAGCGAGCCGCCGCAGACCGTGGCCATGGAAGAGGAGCCGTTCGACTCCAGGATTTCGGAGACGATGCGCAGGGTGTACGGGAAGTCCTCATAGTGCGGAAGCAGCGGCTGCAAGGCCCGCTCCGCCAGGGCACCGTGACCGATCTCCCGGCGGCTGGTGCCCCGCATCATCTTCACCTCGCCGGTGGAGTACGGCGGGAAGTTATAGTGCAGCATGAATGACTTGGTCGTCTCACCGGCCACGTCAATGCTGTCGATCCGCTGCTCGTCATCGCTGGTACCGAGCGTCGCCGCGACCAGAGCCTGAGTCTGACCTCTGGTGAACAGCGCCGACCCGTGGGTGCGGGGTAGCACGCCGGTCTCGACCGAGATCGGCCGGATGGTGTCGAGGTCCCGGCCATCGACCCGCTCGGAGCGCTCCAGGACCTGCTTCCGCATGACGCGGTACTCGATTTCCTCCAGCTCCTCGCTGATATCGCGTCCCCGATCCGCATGCTCGAGGAGCAGGCTCTGCAGAATCTGTTCCTTGACCGCCTTCACGCTGGAGGACCGACTGGCCTTGTCCTTGGCGTTGATGGCCTGAGCCAGGGCATCCTCGGCAAGCTGCCGCACCTTGGCCAGCAGCACCGGGTCGGGCTCGGCCTTGGTCCACTTGATCTTCTGAACTGAGCCGGCCCTATCGATCAACTGCTTCTGGTGGCCGAGAATCTCGCGAATTCCCTTCTGCGCCACCTTCAGCGCCTCGATGATTTCGGCCTCGGAGATTTCGAGCGATCCGCCCTCGACCATCACGATCGAGTCCGCCGACCCGCTCACGACCACATCGACGCTGGAGAACTCGAGCTGCTGGAAGGTCGGGTTCAGAATCCAGTTTCCCTCCACCCGGCCGACTCGCACCGCCGCCAACGGGCCGTTCCAGGGCACCGTCGAAAGGCCGAGCGCACTGGCGGCCGCAACCACGCCCAGAACGTCGGCATCATTTTCCTGGTCTGCGGACAGCACGGTGACGAATACCTGCACTTCGTTCTTGAACCCCTCCGGAAAGAGCGGCCGGATGGACCGGTCGATCTGTCGGCTAGCCAGAATTTCCTTGTCGGATGGCCGGCCTTCCCGCTTGAGGAACCCCCCCGGGATCTTTCCGGCGGCATAGGTCTTCTCGCGGTATTCGACGGTGAGAGGGAAGAACGGGAGGGTGGAGATGTTGGTGGACACGGTTACCGCTGCGAGCACCATCGTATCGCCATAGCGCACGAGGGCAGAACCAGCAGCCTGCCTTGCCAGTCGGCCCGTCTCCAGCATGAGCGGGCGTCCGGCGAACTGGGTTTCGATCCGTTGTACAGTCACTTCTTTTCTCTCTCTCTGTGGATGGCGTCTTTGCTTCTAGTCGGGAGTCAGGAGTCGGGAGTCTGGAGCTTTATCGGTCGGTTCCCGACTCCCGACTCCTAGCTCCTGACTCGAAATACAGAAGGGCGCCCCGATCGGATCAGGACGCCCCGTGTTGCACGCCGCGGCTAGTGCCGGAGGCCAAGCTGCTCGATGAGCGCTCGGTATGTGGCCAGGTCGCTTCGCTTCAGATAGGTGAGCAACCGGCGGCGGGTCCCGACCATCTTGAGCAGACCGCGGCGGCTGTGATGGTCCTTCAGGTGGGTCCGGAAGTGGTCTGTGAGCGAGTTAATCCGCTCGGTGAGCAGAGCCACCTGCACCTTGGTCGATCCCGTGTCAGTCTCGTGGGCCCGGTGCTGGACCACCACACTTTGCTTGTCAAAGCTCATGCTGCTGGCATCCTCTGGTACAATGTCGCGCCTCGTAATCCGTTGTAGCACGGGAAAATAAGCCAGGGGGGTGACTCGAAGCAAGTCTGGCTATCCCCCGAATAGCCGCCTCAGGTCATTGGAGAATGCGAGCCCCATCAGCAGCACGATGAGCACCAGCCCGACGGTGGTCAGCCGCTCCCGCAGCTTGACCGGCAAGGGGCGGCGGATGACGGCCTCGGCCAGGAGGAAGAGGAACTGTCCTCCATCGAGGACCGGCACCGGCAGCAGGTTCAAGATCGCCAGGTTGATCGAGATCAGGGCCATGAAGCCGAGGAAGGTATCCAGCCCCAGCCGGGCGCTCTGTCCGGCCAGTTGGCCGATCAGAATGGGGCCGCCGACCGTCCGCCCCGAGATCCGCCCGCTGAAGAGTCCCCGTACCGTTCGAACGATCTGGGTGGACGACTTGAGGGTTGCCCTGCCCCCTTCGGCGATGGCTTGGCCCAGGGTGAGCTTTTCGGAGGTGAGCTCGGTGCCGACCCCCACCCCAATCCGCCCTACCGCCCGTGGCTTGCCGTCGGGCCCCGGGATCGTGTCCACGTAGGGCTGGAGCTTGAAACTCAAACGCTGCGTCCCGCGTGCGACGTCGATCGTCAGGTCGCGCCCGGGACTGGACTGGAGCAACTCGAGCAAATCGTACCACTGCTCCACCCGGCGGCCGTTCACCGCCACGATGGTGTCGCCCTCCTGGATCCCGGCCCGAGCGGCGGGCTTATCGGGCAGCACCTGACCTACCACCGGTGCCCGGAAGGGCTGAAGCGCCTGCGCCGCCTTCAGCCGTTCCTCCAAGGCATCGGGATGGATCGGCAGGACCACCACGGACCCGTCATCCAGCTCGAGGCGCACTTCCGGCTCTGGGGCGTTGGCGATGGTCGAGGCGATTTGATCCCAGGACTTTGC
>DASYVW010000296.1:0-4489 GCA_035936675.1 Gemmatimonadales bacterium | reverse complement strand
CGGCTTCCCGTCCACCGAGAGAATCACGTCGTTGATGCGGAGCCCGGCCTTGGCCGCCGGGCTGTCGGTATAAACATCACCCAGCACCACGCCCCATTCGCGCGACAAGCGTAGCCCTGCCGCGAGCGCCGGCGTGATGGTCTGTGCAAAGACCCCGATCTGGCCGCGCCGCACCCGCCCATTGGTCCGGAGCTGATCGTAGATGAAGCGCACGATGTTGGCAGGCGCGGCGAAGCCGACTCCCTCACTGCCACCGGACTGGCTCAGGATCAGGGTATTGATGCCCACCACCACCCCTTCATCGGTCACCAACGGGCCCCCGCTGTTGCCTGGATTAATCGGGGTGTCGGTCTGGATGTAGATCATCCGGTCTTCGTCGCGGAATTGGCGGCCGACCGCGCTGACGACCCCCATCGTCACGCTGCTGGCGAGCCCGAACGGGCTGCCGAACGCCAGCACCACCTGCCCGGGCGCCAGCGAGTCCGAATCGCCGAGCCGCGCGACCGGGAGGCCGGTCAGAGGCACCTTGAGGACGGCGAGATCGGTTTCCGCATCGGTTCCGAGCAGCTTCGCCGAAACCTCCTGGGAAACCGGCGCGAGCCCTGAACGTCCGGGGACACCGGTGACGGCGGGACGGGGAAGCACAACCGTGAAGCGTCGTCCGCCTTCGATCACGTGCGCGTTAGTCACGATGAACCCATCGGCGCCCAGGATGACCCCCGATCCGGTGCTCCGCTGAGTGCCCAGCAAAGCGGAGGGGCCCGTCGCCCCGCCCGCAACGGGACCGTACGCCGCCACCCGGATCTGAACCACAGCCGGGGCAACCTTGGCGACGACCTTTTGGAGCGAGTGGCTTAATGCCGTGAGGTCGGCAGGGCGAGATGCCCGCTGGCCCGAGGCGGAGGCGGGGGCCAGAAATGCGAGCGCGCACAGGCATGGGGCCAGGCGGTTCATGATGTTGGCCGTTCCGAATGAAGATGATCGAATGTGAAGGGCACAACCGGAATATGCCAGCGGGCATTATTCTCCAGCAGGACCGCCAGGAGGCTCATGAACATCGATCCGCTGCTCGCGCTCGCTTCGTTCGGGATTGGCATCGTCGTCGGTCTGACCGGCATGGGTGGCGGCGCACTCATGACCCCGGTCCTGGTGCTCTTCTTCAATGTGCCGCCTCTGACCGCCATCTCTAGCGATCTGGTGGCGAGTGCGGTGATGAAGCCGGTTGGGTCGGTCGTCCATTTGCGCCGCGGCACCGTTCATCTGGGCCTGGTCAAGTGGCTGTGCCTGGGCTCGATCCCGGGCGCGTTCGGCGGTGTGCTCATCGCGCGGTCCCTGGGTCACGGCCAGCATATGCAGGAGGTCATCCGGACCGCGCTCGGCGTGGCCCTGCTCGTGGCAGCGGCCGGCCTCATCGTTCGGGCCTACATCCGGCTCCTCGAGCATGCGCGCCGTCGCGACGGGCGGGCGGCGCCGCTGCCAGAGGGCCCTCCGTCCGTCACTCTCCGGGTGATTCCAACGGTCGTACTCGGCGCACTCGGCGGCATGGTCGTCGGCCTCACCTCAGTGGGGTCAGGGTCGTTGATCATCATCGCGCTGATGGCGCTGTACCCGACCCTCACCGCCAACGAGCTGGTGGGCACCGATCTGGTGCAGGCCGTCCCGCTGGTGGCTTCGGCCGCCGTGGGGCACATCCTGTTTGGCGACTTTCACATGGATTTGACCACGTCGCTCCTGGTCGGTTGCATCCCCGGCGTCTGGGTGGGCGCCCACCTGTCCTCCCGCGCCCCGGGAGGCCTGGTGCGGCGAGCGCTGGCGTTCGTTCTGCTGGCCTCGGCCCTGAAGCTCCTCAATGTCTCCAACGGCAACACAGCGCTCACACTCGCGCTAGTCCTCGTCTTTGCCCCGCTGTTGTGGATGCTGATTCGCCGGCACCACGGCTTCCCCGCCCTGGCGTCGAGGCGCCACCGTGGGGGGAAACCAGGACGCCCCTCGCGGTAGAGAGCGCCGGGTCTGCGCGGAAGCCGCGTCCAAGGCAAGCCGGCCGAGGGGCCCCCCCCGCTGGTGTTGAGCGACGGCAACAGCTAACGCCAGGCCTCTTCACGTATCAGGCGTAGCGAGAAGCACTTACCTCCTTACATAACGGCCCCGTAGCTGGCTCCGTTCGTGCAGGCCCGGGACCGTCCCTCATTACATTGGGCCCATGCTCTCATCCCGCCGTGCCACTCAGCTGCTGCTCGCCGCCGGTCTGGCCGTCTCGTCGGTCACCTGTGGCGACGAGAATCTGACACGACCCACCCCGGACACGCCCGGTGCTGAGCTCGTGGTCGCCGGACCTCCGGCCAAGATCACCATCGGCCGGCAGCCGCCGGCAAATGCGCTGGACGGGGAAGTGTGGGACCCCAGCACCCAACCCAAGGTGGTGGTGAGGGACGCCGCCAACGTCGCGGTCGGGGGTGTCGTCGTAACTGCCAGCATCGCGAGCGGTGCCGGCACGCTGCAAGGCAAGGCCACGGCAACCACGACAGCGAGCGGGGCCGCCATCTTTGCCGATCTGGGGATCGCCGGGATCGGTCCGCATACGCTTCGCTTCGACACGGGTTCCCTCGCCGCCACCTCAGCGTCCGTCACATTGAACCCGCTGCCGCCGGAAGCGACCACGGGTAAGTGGGATCCGCCGGTCGCCTGGGACATCGTGCCGCTGCACATACATCTGCTGCCCACGGGGAAGATTCTCGCGTGGGGCAAGTATGAGTCGGACGGCAGCATGGGGATGCCCCGGCTCTGGGATCCGAGCGTCGGCCCGCCCACCACCGCTCTCATGGTGGCCGCCGACACCATGCTGTTCTGCTCGGGGCACGCCCTGATGGCGGACGGACGCCTCATGGTGGCGGGCGGCCATAAGAAAGACGACCGGGGACTGGACGTCACCAACATCTTCGACCCGGCGACCGAGAGCTGGACCACCGGCCTCCCGAAGATGGCGAAGGGTCGCTGGTATCCCACGGTCACTACCCTCGCCGATGGCCGCATGGTCACGCTCGCCGGCCGGGACACGAGTTCTTCGGTGGTGCTGATCCCCGAGATCTGGGAAAACAATCAGTGGGTGCAGCTCACCGGCGCGAGCCTGAAGCTGCCGTACTATCCCCGGCAGTTCGTGGCTCCGAACGGCAAGCTCTTCTATGCGGGCGAGCGGGTCAAAGCGCGTTACCTCGACGTGGATGCCGCGAACACCAACGGCCGCGGCCGCTGGTCGTCGCCCACAGGGTTCACCCACCTCTGGCCGTTCAATCGCGACTATGGCTCCGCGGTCATGTACGACATGGGGAAGATTCTCTACGTCGGCGGCGGCGGTGATCTGAACTGGAGCACCAGCGACCCCAAGGCGAGCGCGCCCACCGCGACGGCCGAAACCATCGACCTCAACGTCACCGGGCCGCACTGGAGCAGCACCGACCCGATGAACTTCCCTCGCCGGCACCTCAATGCCACGATCCTGCCGGATGGCCAGGTGCTCGTCACCGGCGGCACCAGCGCGGGCGGCTTCAATGACCTCTCCGGAGCCGTGCATGCGGCCGAGGTCTGGGACCCGCAGACGGGCCACTGGACGCTGCTTGCCGGCAACAGCATCGATCGCGTGTATCACTCGGTGTCGCTGCTTCTGCCGGACGGCACGGTGCTGCACGGAGCGAGCGGCGACGCCGGCGAGCCGCCCTATCCGAGGCAGGCCAACCATGAGATCTTCCGGCCGCCTTACCTGTTCAAGGGCGTCCGGCCGACGATCACCGGCCTCTCCAAGACCACCGTGACCTATGGGGAGATGTTTACGGTCACCACCCCGTACGCGGCCCAGATCACCAAGGTCCGCTGGATTCGCCTGGGCTCGGTCACCCACGCCTTTGACGCGAACCAACGCGCGAATACCCTGACATTCTCCAAGGTCGCAGGGAACATCCGCGTCACCACCCCCGCCTTTGGCCGGCGCGCCCCGCCCGGCCACTACCTCCTCTTTCTGCTCAACCGAAACGGCGTCCCCTCCGTGGGCAGGATCGTGCAGGTTCAGTAAGTGCGGGACTTTTCCCAGTTGACGAACAGAAATCCGCCCGGTGCATCGAACTTGGGCGCGCCCTTGGGCGGAAGCACCTGCAACTGCAACTCCTCGATCTTGTTCTTCGAGCAGTCCCAGCAGGCAAGCGCGAAATCGCCGTCCCGTCGGGTGCGTGACAGCTGCATTACGTGGACCATCGCGGTATCGGTCACCAGTGTGCCGTTGCGGTAGAGGTGGCCAAACGCCCACAGCGCGACCGCGCTGTTGATCGTGGGCACCAGCGGCGTGTGCACCCCGGTGATGCCGTGGTAGTAGAGACCCAGAATCACCCCGCCGAACCGCGGGTGGTGGGGCACGTCCTTGGTCTGTACCCGGTCCAGCACCAGCTTCCAGCGCGCCTTATCCTGGGTGGTGAACTCGGCGACCCCATTCACCGAGTCCCGG
>DASYVW010000295.1:0-9033 GCA_035936675.1 Gemmatimonadales bacterium | reverse complement strand
TCCCCTCCTTCCGCTGGGCACTCAGCTTCTTGAGCTCTTCCGCGACGCGCGCAGGCGTCACAGGCTTGAGGGCGCCCTCCTGCTTATCAGCCGACATGTCGTACCTCCGAAGCCGTAGACGGTGGATCTACTGACTGCATTATGGCTGGGACGGGCCGGTCCCGACAGGGAGCAGCGTGATCCGCCCGGGCGTGGCGAGCGTGTTGTTCGTTTCAGTCTGCTCGGGCACGATGTCGGTCACATCGACGATCGATCCGATGTAATAGTCGCCGGCCACGACGCCGGAGAGCTTCTTGTTACGGAGATAGAGATCCCGACCTCCCGGAGGAAGGTCCCTGGTGGTCACGAACTGGTCGACCTGGTGATCGGACGAGTCGATGTGCGAGTCGCTCGAGATGAAGACGCGTACCACCCAGCCCGGTCCCGCGGCCCGGTTGCCGCTGTTTCTCACCCCTACTCTCATCGGCAGCAGCGCATCAACGCGAATGTCTCCGGGCGTCTCGATCGCCCCAGGTGAGAGATCGGCCTTGAGTACGTCAGGGTCGCCGGGCGAGGCGGGACTGTGGACCTCGAGCGACGTGACCTCGCAGGCGGTGAGAAGCCCGGTCATGAGCAGCAGCCGGCAGGACGAGAACATGACACCCTCCAGAGCTCCCGTCTACAATATACGCCAACGCCCGCCGACCTTGCGGTCAGCGGGCGTTGTCCTGTGCGGCGGAGCTACCTGCGAGTGACCACGATCACCCGCATTCGCTGAAGCCGCACACGTGGCACTTCATGCATCCCTCGGCAAACTCGAGCTGAGAGCCGCAGTCGGGGCACGCACCCGAGAGCATCTGCTGCATCCCACCGAAGATCATTTGCTCGCCCCGGGGGGTAGCTTGAGACACCGGCTGTGCTACCAGTGGGGCGACCTCGGGCTGGCCCGTATAGGGCAGAAGCTCCTGCTGTATCCCCTGCTTCTCCTGCATCCAGCGTTCGATGGCGATGCCCACGGCGTCCGGAACCGAGAGGATCTTGTTCGGTCCCAGGCCGATGACGCGGTCCGAGCTGATGCCCCGAAGCTGACGATAGATCTCCTTGATCGGAATGCCCGAGCGGAGCGCCAGGCTGATCAACCGGCCGAGCGACTCGACGTCGGCCATGAGGGCGCCGCCGGCCTTGCCGAGCGTCATGAAGACCTCGAAAGGCTGACCCTTCTCGTCCTCGGTGATCGTGACGTAAAGGGTTCCGAGCGGAGTCTCGACCCGGCGGGTGGTGCCGCGGAGTACCTCGGGACGGGACCGCTTCTGCCGCCGCTGGAGGTTCTCGGCTTCGAGCTCGTGCACCGTCCGGAGCAGGCGCTCATTCTCCGAGCGGAGTTCGGCGATTTCCCCGTGGAGATCGGCCGTGGCCACACCGGCGTGCCCTTCCTTGACCTTCTTGGCCGTGGAGCCGGTGGACAGCACCTGCATCTCCCGGCTTCCGTCGCGGTACACCGTCACGCCCTTGCAGTTCAGCCGGTAGGCGAGGCGGTAGATCTCCTCCACGTACTCTTCGGTGGCGTCGTGGGCGAAGTTGCAGGTCTTCGAGATGGCACTGTCGTTGAACTCCTGGAATGCCGCCTGCATCCGGATGTGCCACTCGGGCTTGATGGCGTTGGCGGTCACGAAGACCCGCGGCCACTGGGCCGGCACCTCGGGGAAGTTGATGTGTCCCGCTTCGGCGATCCGGCGCATGAGATCGTCGGAGTACCAGCCCTCCGCCTTGGCGATGGCGACGAAATCCTCGTTCACGTCCGGCATCAGCGCGCCGGCCTGATTCCGCATGAAGGCCACCGCGAACAGCGGCTCGATGCCTGAGCTGCATCCGGCGATGATGGAGATCGTTCCAGTGGGGGCCACGGTGGTCACGTTGCAGTTGCGGAGCCTCCGCTTGGGGCGGATTCGCTCACCGTTGGCGTCCCGGGCGGCGGTTTCATCGGGACCCCAGATGCTCCGCTCCCACTCGGGGAACACTCCCCGCTCGGTGGCGAGCCGTTCCGATTCGACCTTGCCTTCCTCATCCACGAACTGCTGAATCCGCCGCCCCAGGGCAACCCCCTCATCCGAATCGTACGGCACCCCGAGCTTGACGAACACATCGGCCAGGCCCATGACGCCGAGTCCGATGCGCCGGATGCGCTGCGCCAGGTCGGTAATCTCGGGCAGGGGATACTGGTTGGCGTCGATCACATTCTCGAGAAAATGGGTCGAGAGATGGATCACCCGGCGAAGCGAATCCCAGTCGAGAGCGCCGTCCCGAACGAACGCGCCGAGATTGACGGAGCCGAGGTTGCAGACATCGTAGGGCAGCAGCGGCTGCTCGCCACACGGGTTGGTGGCCTCGTAGGCGCCCAGGTGGGGCACCGGATTGTAGTAGTTGGCCTTGTCCACGAAGAAGACGCCCGGCTCGCCGGTCTTCCAGGCGCCGTGGATGATCTTCTCCCAGACCTCCCGGGCCCGAAGCTGGCCGGTGACCTGGCCGGTCTTGGGATGGATCAGGTCGTACATGCCGTTGGCTTCGACCGCCGCCATGAAGGCGTCAGTGACCGCAACCGAGATGTTGAAGTTCGTGATCTTGCTCGTGTCGTCCTTGCAGCTGATGAATTCCAGGATGTCGGGATGGTCCACCCGCAGGATGCCCATGTTGGCGCCCCGCCTGGTGCCACCCTGCTTGACCACGTCGGTGGAAGCATCGAAGAGGCTCATGAACGACACCGGGCCGGACGCCACGCCCATGGTCGAGCGAACGATGTCGTTCTTGGGACGGAGCCGGGAGAAGCTGAAGCCGGTGCCGCCGCCCGACTGGTGCACCAACGCCATGGCGCGGAGGGTATCGTAGATGCCGCTTTTCCCGTTGGAGAGCGCGTCGTCCACCGGGAGTACGAAGCAGGCGGAGAGCTGGCCGAGGGGACGGCCCGCATTCATCAGGGTCGGCGAGTTGGGCACGAAGAGGCGCTCAGCCATGAGGCCGAAGAAGTCCTGAGCCACCTCCGCCACTTTCGCCTCGCTGGCGCCGTATCGCTTGTCCGCGTCGGCGACGGTTTGCGCCACCCGCAAGAACAGGTCTCGTGGACTCTCGACGGGGGCGCCGGTCTCGTCCTTGAGGAGATAGCGCTTTTCGAGGACCGTAATCGCATTAGGCGACAGCCGGACCGCGTCCCTTGGGGTGGACGATTTCATAGAACTCCCTCGCCTTGGCATGATGATCACGAAGAGGGTGGGGGCGACCCTGCTGCACCATCGCACTGCCCAACCGAAACGGAAGGCCAAGCTAGGTCCGTTACCCGACCGAGACAATACCACGCAAAACTGACGGCCCTACGTCCAATCCCACTGTTCACATCACAAATATAGTCGGTTGTAGACATGTGGAGAAAGTGGATCACTGCGGATAATCGGGAAGGGCGGGAACGACGGGAAAGAGGGGAAGGAGGGTGAGCTGAGTAGAGGTTCAGTGACAGGAGGTGCTACCATCAAGGTTCATTCCCGCCCTTCCCGTCTTTCCCGCCCTTCCCGACTTAACGGATACCGCCCTGCCTTATGGGCTTTTGCTTCCTTCACGTAGTGACTCCACGTGGCAGCCACCCGCTCGGCGAGCACCGCATCGACCGGGCGGACGATCCGTCCCGGCACTCCCATGACCAGGGACCGAGGGGGAACCCGCATGCCCTCGGGCACGACAGCACCGGCAGCGACGACACTGCCGCTACCGATGACGACACCGTTAAGCAGGACGCTGCCCATCGCGATCAGGCAATCGTCCTCCACAGTGCAGCCGTGGAGAACGACCCGGTGGCCTACACCAACCCTTTGGCCCACCTGACAGGGCATGCCTTCATCCACGTGTACGACAGTGCCGTCCTGGATGTTCGACTGGGCTCCAATCACGATGGGCGCCATGTCGCCGCGGAGCACCGCGCAATACCAGACGCTCGCCTCTTCACCCAGCGTCACGTCCCCCATGACGGCCGCGGTGGACGCAATAAAGGCCGTGGGGTGGATCGTGGGATGACGCATGCAATGCGCCCCTACTGGTCTCGTGCCGGCGGGAAAAGCATTTGGGTCCAGGCCTCGACCGACGCTCCGTCCTTGAGGGCGGGATGCCAGGCGACGGTCCAGACGAAGTTGCGGACTTCACGCTCGTACGCAGGATCGTTGGAGGGACGGAGCCGCATGATGTCCACCGTGCGGCCTTCCGCCGAAACCTTGATCCACAGAAGCGAAGGCCGGGGGGAGGGCCCGGCGTCAGCGGGTACTGTCACGAACGGCGGGTTGACCGGTTTCGGGCGTTCATCGAAGCACGAACCGTCGGCGTTGTATCCAGGACCGGGCACGCAGCCGACAGCCGCACGCCCTTGCTCTTTACGCTGCGCCGGCGCCGGTGCGCCGAGCTGGGTGAGCTGCGGCGTCAGCTCCTGGATCTGGCCCGGGCGGACTACGACCGTGTCGGAGTAGAAGTTGAACCGGGGCGCTGAAATGGCGAGCGCATGCGGTCCCGGTGGAAGCTTGGTGAGCGCCTGGGTCACCGGCTGCTCGTCGATCATGACGGTCGACCCTCGAGGCAAACCGATCAGCCGGATGCCGCCACTGTCGATCGGGCCGACTACGTCGGCTGACGCAGGGCCCAAAGCCGGCTCGGGGCTGGCGGCGGAATCCGATGCCGACCTCCGGTGCGCCGAGCCATCGCTTCCTGCCGGAGCGGAAACCGCGGGCACCGTGCTGTCGGCGGGCGGCGGCGCGTGGGCCACAGCGGTATCCGTGCGAACCAGCGAGTCGTTTTGTCGTGGGGCAGAGTTCACCAGCGTATCGGCCACGCTCGTACCCGGGGCGAATCCGCGGGCCTTGTAGTAGTAGAATGCTCCCCCGGCCCCGCCGAGCACGGCGAGCAAGATCCAGAGCCAGGCCCAGGACGACGTGCTGGTGCGCATGGCCATCGACCGGTCGGCTACCCGGCGCGGTATCTCGCGCCGCTCCCCCGGTGTCAGACGCCGGTTGACCAAGGGTGAGTCCAGGGGCGTCGTCGGCTGGCTCACGATGGGATGGAAGCCGCCCCCGCCGACCGACGCGCCCGCCCCAGCGGCCACGGCGGCGGCACCGGTGAAGCTCCCCACAGAGCTGGTTCGCACCGACCCTGCGGCAGCGATGGGGTGCCCCTGGAAGGAAGCGATCAGCTCCTCGCAGCTCTGGAATCGGTCGAAGGGATCCTTCATGAGCATCCGCTTGATGATCTCGAAGATGCGGCGCTCGTCAGCGGTGACCAGGTTGGGCGTCGGAATCGGCTCGGTAATGTGCTTGTAGCCGATGGAAAAGCTGTCCTCGCCGTCATAGGGCACGGTGCCCGTCAGGCACTGATAGGCCACCACGCCGAGACTGTAGATGTCGCTCCGGCCATCGATCGGCTGGGCCCTGGCCTGCTCCGGGCTCATGTAGTGCGGGGTGCCGATAGACATGCCCGTACCGGTCAGCTTCTGCCCCGAGGCCGCCTTGGCGATACCGAAGTCGGTCAGGACGCTCTGGCCGAATTCGTCGAACATGATGTTGTCGGGCTTGATGTCACGATGCACGATCCCGCGTTGCGCGGCGTAGCCCAGCGCGCTGCCCGCCTCCAGCAGCAGGCGGCGGATCTCGGGAGGCGTCAGCTTCTTGCGATTACCCAGCAGGCTGGAGAGTGAGTTGCCCCGGAGCAACTTCATGACAAAGTAGATCACCCGTCCGGAACGACCGACCCGATAGATGGCGATGATGTTGGGGTGCTCCAGCTGAGCCGCCGTGCGGGCTTCGCGCTGAAAGCGCTCCACGAACTCGGTATCGAACGCCAGAGAAAAGGGGAGGACCTTGATGGCAACCTCCCGCTCGAGCTGACGATCCTTGCCCCGATACACCATGGCCATCCCGCCACGTCCCAGCTCCTCGATGATCTCATACTCGGAGGCGAGTGCCTCGCGCACGAGGTCGAGCTCCTGGAGCACACCGGTGGCGATCGCGTGGACCGGTGTGGTCGCCATGAGGTCGAGACCGCAGGAGGGGCAGAACTTCGATTTTCCGGTGATTTCGCTGCCACATCTGGAGCAGAACATGCGCGCAACCTACGCTACCGCCCGGCTGAGTCAAGCGGAAACGCGTGGCGTATCGCGAGAGGGTTTGCGAAAGGCAGGGAGGCAGGAAGGCGGGGAGGTGAGGAAGGAAAAGCCCTCGTAAGTAGCTGTCAGCCAACGCGCAGAGAGAAAATCGTCCAGCTTCCCCGCTTCCCCCCTTCCCCGCCTAAACTGGCACGTCACGTGCAACGGCTTGATCCCAACCAACCCGCGCCATCACCCCGGAGAGCTTGTGGTACCGTATCACACGATCGCTTTCAGTCAACAGAAGCTCAGGGCCGCGCTGCGCCGGGCCGCGGGCCAGGAACCCTTGTTCAACTATGGGTTCGTAGTCCACTCTCGCCGGCAGAGCGAGCGGCCGACCCTGGGGCTCATCACCCTGCACGGGGAGAGCCTCGCGTTCAACGAGCGGCTGCTGAAATCGCTGGACGGCCTTCCGCTCTGGTTGTTCGGTCACGCCCGGATCACGCTGATGCCGGGAACCTCGATCAATCCTGGGGAAGGTGGCCGCACCAAGCCCGCGGACCGGCCGCTCAGTTCCATGCTGATGCACATCGCCACCTTCGATACCAGCACTGGGGTCACCCAGCACCTCGTCCAGGTGGAGGCGGTGGTCCGGGCGGAGAGCCTGGTCCAGCCACTGTTGATCCTCACGCCCAGCCGACCAGCGGCCTGGCCGATGTAAAAACAAACCCTCCGGCGTATGCCAGAGGGTTTTCGATTTGAACGAAGCGGAGCTGTCGTTTCCTCCCCCGCCTAGCTGCCTACCCGCTTCCCCGCTTCCCCGCCTTCCCGCTTCTCCTCCACCACCTGAAATTCCTGCCGGCGGCGGTCTTTCCGGCCTTCCGCGTCGGCCACCACTAGCTCGAGGACGTAATTCCCCGGCTTGAGACGGTCGAGGTTGAGACGCCGGTGAGTGCTGACGGTGGAGGTGGTGGCCTGCTCGTCGAACTTGAGGCGCAGCGCCGCGCCTCCCCCCCCGAAGATCTTCTTGAACAACCCCCCACTCGATCCCTTCTTCCGAACCGTGAGCTCCACCGTATACGGAGTCGGCTTCAAGCCCTCGATCTCGTAATAGAGCTCCATCTCATCGCTGCGCCGGTACGTGCGAAGCGGATTGAAGAGCACCGTGTCGTCGGGCGTACGGCGCCAGTCGAGGTTGGCGGCACGGGTGCCGAGCACCAGATCGCTGAGGCTCAGCGCCGCCGCATTCACGGGGCCAACCCGCACGCTGTCGCGCGGGATAGTGACGCCGGCGTCCTCGCCCTGCTGGATCGCGAGGCGGTATTGAATGGAGCCGGCCGGAACGGTCGCAGCGACACGGCCCACTAGGTGCTCATTCGGTGGTACGGGTGCAGGGGCGACGAAATGCCGGGTGGTGTCGAGCGAGGCGACGACCTGACCGCGCTCGTCCATCGCCGCGAAGCGGAGCCGAACACTGTAGAGATAGCCCCTGGTCACGGTCACGGGCTCGAGGCTGGAACCCGCGATGGCATAGGCAATCTGTATCTGATGGCCGGTGGAGTCCTGTCCCACGGCGAGGACCTCCCAGTGGGCCTTGAGCTCCTTGGGAAAGCGCAGCTCGTAGCTGTCGCTGCTGGTGCCCAGCGCGATGCTCGCCTGCCCGACCTGCCGCTCCTGGGTCTGGTAGCGACCGGTGCTCATGTGTCCGGCACCTTGCAGCCGCCGGTAGATTGGAGAGAGCTGCTCCCGCGACAGCATGAGCTGCTCGGCCACTGCGTTGTCCGCCGCTCCGTTGGTCTGGCCCTGGAGTTTGACCGCATCGCTGAAGCCGAGCACGTCGAAGAGGCTCTCGACCAGCTTGAAGTCCTGGACATCTTCCCGGGCGATGAAATGGAAGATCAGGTCTCCGTCGGGCCGGCTGTACCGCCATGACTCGTTCGGCTCCAGGCCCGGCGCCGTGTAACTCGCCCGCTGACTGGGCTCACCATGCCGGATGTAGATGACGCCGCGATCGTCGAAATCCCGGCTGCCCGATCGATACCGCTCCACGATATCGTAGTGCCGGTTGTTCGAGGTGAGCTGAAAGTTCTTCCGGGCGTAGAACAGCCGGCGGTAATGCTCCCGCAGCCGCTCGCCCTCCGAGCGAAGCTCGACCCGGTCCCGCTGATCCCAGAACCGCCGGAGATAGTCGGTGCGGCGGGGACCCCGTTGCTGATCGAACTCCTGGAGGACGCTGTCCGAGGCGATGGTGGCGAGATCGCCCCGGTAGCCTGCAACCGTCACGGAATCGTCGATCGCAGCTCCCTCGAAGTAGGGCGTCAGGCCATCAAAGCGGCCGAGCAGGAACAACGTGCGGGAGACTTCGAGTAAACCGAGACCGCGGTTGGGCCCGTATTGCAGATAGCCGTTGAAGGCGGCGAGCGAGGAGTCTCCATCACCCACTTCACGCTCGACTCTGCCCCGCGCCAGCAAAACCTCGGGATCGCCACCCGCTGCCGTGTGGCCCGCCCGCCGGAGAGCCTCGAGGGCGACGCCGAGCTTGATGTTGACGCGCTGCCGGAGCGCGGTATTGGCGAGATCCACCAGCCCTCGAACGAACCCGGGATCCACCTCGGCGGATTTGGCGAATGCCACCGCCGACCGGGTGAGCGCGTCCTTTCCCAACATCGTCTTGAGGCCGGTCACGAAGGAGATCTGGGAGTCGCCCACTCCATATTCGGCCAGCCCCATGCCATACCAGGCATAGGGCCACTTTGGCTGGAGATCGATGGCCCACTGGAACTCCGAGGCGGCGTCATCATAGTGCGAGTGTCCGCCGAGGTCACCCAGCCGGAGTGACAGAAACCCGAGCTCGAGGTGAAGCAGGCTGTTTCCTCGCTCGACCTTGGCGGAGTCTATCAACCGCTTTTCGAGGACGAGAAGACCGGTGGAATCCGAGGTGGCCGCGAGTG
>DASYVW010000294.1:0-2984 GCA_035936675.1 Gemmatimonadales bacterium | reverse complement strand
ACCGTGCGTCCCTGGGCGGAAACCCGTTCGATGCGCAGCGTCATTGGCGCTGGGTTGCAAGGCAAACCATACGCCACGGCTAACCGCCTTGTATTGTACGGAGTTGCTTCAGCGATGATGCCGACTCTTCGGCAATTGCCGACCGGTCAGCGTTCTGGCTAGGAGGGTTTCTTGATGCGGAAGGCTTTGATTTTCGATTCGAGGGTCTGGCGCGGAATGCCGAGCTTGACGGCCGCTCCTCTCGGGCCGGAGACCCGTCCGTGGGTCTCGGCAAGGGCGGCTTCGATCAAGGCCTTCTCGCCCTGGGCGAGCGTGGTGACCTGTATTCCCGTCCCGTTGGACGGGCGGCCCGGGCAGACCTTCAGCCACGACTCATCGATGACGAACGTCTCGCCATCGCACAACACCACGGCGCGTTCGATCACGTTCTGCAATTCCCGCACGTTCCCGGGCCAAGCGTAGGCTTGCAGCAGTTCCAGCGTCCGCTTCCTGATCTGGCGGATGTTCTTCCCGGCACTTCTGGCGTACCGCTCGACCAGATATTCGACCAGGATGGGAATGTCATCCACCCGATCGCGCAGCGGCGGGACCCGGATGGGAAAGACATTCAGCCGGAAATAGAGATCCCTCCGGAAGGCACCGCTCTCTGCCAGGGCGTCGAGGTCGCGGTTGGTGGCGGCCAGGACGCGCACATCCACGGTGATCGGATGGCTGCTGCCCACCCGCTCGATCTCCCGCTCCTGCAGCACGCGCAAGAGCGCGATCTGCGTCTCGGGGGGAAGGTCGCCGATCTCATCGAGGAAGATGGTGCCGCCGTCGGCGGCCTCGAACCGGCCGAGCCGCCGCTGGAGCGCACCGGTGAACGCACCCTTTTCGTGCCCGAAGAGCTCGGAGGCAATGAGCGAGGGGGGAATGGCCGCGCAGTTGACCCGGATGAACGCGCGGCTCGAGCGGCTGGACATCCGATGGATGGCGCGCGCCACCAGCTCCTTGCCGGTCCCGGTCTCCCCCAGGATGACCACCGTGGAATCGGTCTTGGCCACCTTCGCCGCCTGGGCCATGACGCGCTGCAAGGCCGCGGATGAGCCGACGATCTCCTCGAACATCGACGCCCGGTCGATGTCCTCCCTGAGCGCGAGGTTCTCGTTGCGCACCCGCTCCTCCGCCCGCCTGCGCTCGTCGATGTCGGTCCCGGTCGCATACCAGCGGAAGATCCGTCCCTGCTCGTCGCACTGGGGGTGGTAGCGGATCAGGGACCACCGATGCTGCCCATCGTTGCGCCGGACGCGATACTCGACCTCGAACGGCAGCCCGCGGGACAGCCCCTGGCTCCGCTCAGCCTGCAGTTGGCTCACATCGTCGGGATGGACGAAATGCTGGCGGAAGCGTCCGGACACCATCTCTTCCAGGGTGAATCCGGTGTACTCGAGCACGTACCGGTTCGCGTACAGGACAGCTCCGTCCGGGGCGAGGAGAACGATGGTCTGGCGGATGGAGTCGAGGATGTCCCGCAGCTCCCGCTCCGAGGCCGGGCGCACCTCCGGCTCGGCCTGGGTGTCTTCCAGCAATTCAGGGCGAGCCGGACCGGCCGACGTACTCATGCTGTCTCCTGGCTAAGACCTACGAACCAGTGCGGCACGCCGAAAGTTCCGAAGAGCCAAGGGGATCCACCCAACGATGGCGCCAAACCGGGGATCCTGAAAGAGCGGCCCCACAAACCTGCGCGGATCAACCAGTTCCTGAGCTCCCTAAAATTGTGACACAATCTGTTTCCATCCGAGACATTAGAGGGTTGCTCCTCGACGTCCCCACTCCAATATTGCGGCCACAAATTCACAGGAGCAGAGCCATCATGGCCAAGAAAGCGCAGGCAATTCCCAAAGGTTACCATACCGTCACGCCCAGCCTCGTAGTCGCCGGAGCGGCGAGGGCCATCGACTTCTATAAGAAGGCATTAGGAGCCGAAGAGATCATGAGGTTCCCCGGGCCGGACGGAAAGATCATGCACGCAGAGATCCGCATCGGCGACTCAGTCATCATGCTCATGGACGAGATGCCTGAGCAGGGCGGCAGGGGCCCGAAATCGTTCGGTGGCACGCCGGTGGGCTTCTTCGTCTACGGCGACAACGTGGATGCGGCCTGGAAGCGGGCGGTGGACGCGGGAGCCAAGGAGATTATGCCGCTCGCCGACCAGTTCTGGGGCGATCGTACCGGGTGCCTCGAGGATCCATTCGGCCACAAGTGGTGGCTGGCCCAACACATCCAGGACCTGACACCCGAGGAACTACAGAAGAACGCCGAATCGTTCTTCTCGAAGCAAATGCAACCGGCGTCCTAACCCGCATTGTAGTCGGCGTTCGCACGGCGAGCTCACCGGAAGGGGGGCTCGCCGTGTCGTTGGGTAGTACCGCACCATCAGTTCGTTGTCGCCGGCTGGTGCGTCACCCACCAGTCCCGGGCCCGGTCCTGGGTCCAGTCACCCGCGCCCTCCAACTCGCCCAGCCGACGCGACAGTTCTCTGGCGGACTGCGGTCGCTTCGCGGGGTCCTTGGCAAGACAGGATAGCACAAGCTCTTCGAGTGCCGGGGGAATCGACAGCTCGGTCCGGGCTGACGGAGGCGTCGGCGGCGTCTGGGCGTGCTTGAGGAGAAGTCCCATCGAGGTGTCGGCGGTGAACACGAGTTGCCCGGTCAGGAGCCAGTAGGCCAGACAGCCGGTGGCATAGATATCGGCCCGCCCGTCCAGCTCGGCTCCCATCGCCTGCTCCGGGGCCATGAACGCCGGTGTGCCCCGAACCGTGTCCCCCCGAGTATGCATCAGGTTCCCGCCCGGGGTGTCGCGGACTGCCCCCACGATGCCGAAATCCAGCACCTTCACGAAGTCGTATTCCTCCCCGTACCGGCAGAGGAAAATGTTCGCCGGTTTGATGTCGCGATGCACCAGGCCGCAGGACTGGGCCTCTGACAGCGAGTGGCAGACCTGGC
>DASYVW010000293.1:0-3015 GCA_035936675.1 Gemmatimonadales bacterium | reverse complement strand
ATGGCCGACTTGGTGACGGTACCACGACCCAGCGGGTAGACCCTCAGGCAGTTGTTGGCCCGATGTGAATGTTGGGTCTAGGGTCTAGAGAAGTCTCGGGTCTAGGGTCTAGAGTCTAAATTGAATCTGAGAAGGGTCCATAAATAAAAGCCCGGCCGATCAGCCGGGCTCTTTCTTTTTGTACTCCATTTGACTCCTGACTCCTGACTCTAGACTCTAGACCCTAGACCCTTTTCGACTCTCACGCCCCCCCGATAAACGTCCCCACCGGCGCGACCATCTCGTCGAACGAGGCGAAGCTCCCATCGGCGAAGTCGAACACCCGCTGAAGCGCGTCGAGCTCGTCCTGCGCCAGCGGCTGGCCCGCGGCCCCCGTGATCACCGGCGCGGCACCGGTGGTGGAGGTGATGGTGGCGAACAGGGTGCCGTTGATCGCCACATTCAGCGCCCCGCCGGTGGCGTTGAACTCGCCGGTGAGCCGGACCCACCCATTCTGCCCCCGCATGTCCAGGATCACGGCGATGTTGCTGGCCACTGGCGTGAGGCCGCTGGCGCTCATCGTGAGATCGATCGAGAGATCGCGCTGCGGCACATCGAGCGAGTAGCTCAGCGTCAGCCCGGACGCGTAGGTCAGGGTGGAGCGGAGGCTGAACGTCGCCCGGGTGGTGCCGTCGGTGATGAACCCGACCACCGCCACCAGGCCGCTGGAGACCGTGCTGGTGGCGCTCACCCGGTAGTCGAGGTAGGTCGTCGTGCCCGAGACCACGATCACCCGCGCCGCGGCGGTCGAGCCCGAGCTCAGGTCCATCAGGTCCACGTACCCGGTCGGGACCAGCGGGACGGCCGGAAGGAACGTCACCGGATCGAGCGCATACAAGAGGAAACGCACGCCATTGGCCGGCGCGCCGGCCTCGGCCGAGACTACATAGGTGCCGCCGCTATAAACGAACGTCTTCCCCAGGAACTGGGCCGGGATCGCCACGCTCGAGGCGCTGAAGCCGGCGCCCGCGGGACGGGGCACGATGCGCGCGATCCGCTCGGCGCTTCGGGCGGCCGCCACCTGGAGCTCCCCGGCGGTGCCGCCGCCATGAACGTCCAGCGCCGCCGCCGAGGCCGACACCAGCGGCGTGCCACCGAGGGCTGCGTCGAACAGCAGGCTCAGAGTACTGAAGCTGGTGAACACCGGCGAGCCGAACGTCGTATTCACCGCATCGAAGTCGGCGCTGGCACCGGCCGGGTTGAACGGCACGATGGGCGCCGCCGAGTCCGAGCTGCAGCCACTCAGCGCCAGGGTCGCAGCCGCCAGCGTCACGCAGGAGTACTTAGCGAATTGCAGGACGCGCATGGGTTCCGCCCTCTGTCGTCGAGTGCAGGTAATTGCGGGCCGCTGGTGCGGCCGCCGGTGGAATGCCCTTATCTGCGGGGCGATGAACACTTTTCGAGGAATGAGCCCGGACCGCAGGATCTTGCGCGATCCGGGCAACGGGGAAGGAATGGCAACGGCTATGCCATGCGTCGCTATGGGCTATGGGCTATGGGCTACGCCGATGACCAAAGCAGTTCCTCGTAGTCATCGGACCTACTCGGCTCAAGGAGTAAGCCCACAGCCCACAGCCCATAGCCCCTAGCCTTTCGGCTCCACCGGCAGACCTGCCTCCTGCCAGGCGGCCCAGCCACCTACCAGCGCGCGCGCCTTGGGCCAGCCTGCCGTTCGAAGCTCTCGCGCCACCCGGGCGCTTGTCGCTTCATCCTTTCACGCACAGTACAGCACCACCGTCGCGTGATGATCGAGTCCCAGCTGGCGGGCGCGGCGCACCGCGTCGTCCGGGGGGAGCCGGATGGCGCCTGCGGCCTTGAGATTGTCCTCAGCGTAGCTTCGGTCCTTCCTCACGTCGGCCAGGATCACCGGCTCCCCGGCCTCGCGGAACCGACGCAGCTCCTCCAACGTGATCCGCTCCGGAACCTTGGCAGTTGGCTCGGGCTTTTTGGCGACCGTCGCGTCGCTGACGTCGAGGTCATCGGGGACCGGCCCTTCCGACTTCCTGAGGTACACCGCGATCGCGGTGCCGTGGATGACGACGGAGAGCAGAACCACCAGGCAGGTGATGGCGAAGAGCCGGTCGCTCCCCTGCACTCCCGCGAACACCGGCAGCAGGATGAGCAGCAGCGAGCTCAGCCCTCGGGGACCTCCGAACCAGGCGATGATGCGCCGGTTGCGCGGGTCGATGTTCTCCCGGGCCAGCATCGGCAGCAGCACCAGCGTCCGCATCGCCAGCGCCAGCAGGGCGAACAGGATCGTCCTGCCGTCCGCCACCCCCAAGCCGCTCCAGATGAGCCACGCCCCGAACGCCACGAAGGTGAACAGCAGGAACATCTCGGCGGTGGCCTGGCCGAAGTCGAGAAAGCAGTCGCACAGCTCCACGTCCAGCTGGGCGATGACCGCGCCCGCGGCGAATGCCGCCAGGAACCCGCTCCCGCCGACCGACTCGGCCGCGGCGTACGCGGTGAACGCGACCCCGAGCGCGTACAGCGATTCGTAGTCCCGCCTCACGCCGACCCGCTTCCGCACCTGCTCCAGCAGGGTGATGGCGACAAAGCCGATGAGCGCGCCGAGCCCGGGGCCGAGCAGGAAGAGTCCCACCGCGTGCTGGCCGATCTCGACGGCCCCGCCGCGGGCGGTCAGCGCAAGGATGCTCAGCACGATGACCGGCAGCAGCACCACGTCGTTGATGCCGCCCTCCAGCCGGAGCGCCTCGCGGACCATCGCGGGAATGCTGGGTTGCCGGATCAGGGTCCGCAGCATCACCGGATCGGTCGAAGCCAGCGCCGCGCCGAGGATCGCCGAGGGGAACCAGTCGAGGCCGAGCAGGAACCGGGCGAGCAGCCCGATGAGCACTGCGGGGATCAGGGTGGCCGGTATCAGGATCACGAGCAGCACCCGCCGCGGTCGCCGGAACTGGCTGAAGTCCATGGCGATGGCGTCGGTGAAGAGCACCAGCACCAGGGCCAGGGTGG
>DASYVW010000292.1:0-4085 GCA_035936675.1 Gemmatimonadales bacterium | reverse complement strand
ATCTGGCTGTCGGCGTCCCCAAAGCCTAGTCGTCGAGAGTCGCCACCGCCCAGACCGGCAGGTGGTCGCTGCTGCCGCGGGAATCGAGTACGGTGCCCGCGGCTGCGCGGTCGGGGCTCGCGAGACCGCGGACGAAGATGTGATCCAGTCGGGGATCCCGTCATGCATGGGGAACCGGCCAGGGCCGAAGTAAGCGAAAGGCGTGAACCCAGTCGTTCTCCCGAAAGCCGGGTATGCACCACAGCACGGCGAGCGGCTCGATGGCCCTGGCCGCGGCCGCCCCGCCCATGTCTTCGCTGTCCCAGCCGAACTGCTCGAGGATCTTGGCGACCACCGCCTTCGCCGCGGCGTCATTGCCGCAGTAGAACATGGTCGGCGGACCGCCGGCGAGCAGAGGATGAACCATGAGGGCGCTGCCGACGCTGTTGAACGCCTTGACGAACGCGATGCGGGGATGGGCAGCCTGGAGCCGCTCCATCAGCGACTCGTTGGGTCCGGTGAAGTAGCGTAAGACGCCGTCTACCGGCGCTTCATTGCTGATCGGGTTGGTGGTATCGATGACCAGCTTTCCCGCCAGGTTGTCCGGGCCGGCGAGGGTGACGGCGTCGAGCGCGGCAGTGCCCAGCACCGCGAGCACGGCCGCTTCGGCCCACGCGGCGACTTCCTGAAAACATCCCTCCCGAATCCCGGCGCTCTTGGAGAACTGAGCAAGCTTGCCCGGTGTCCTGGTACCGATGCGCACGTCGTATCCATTGGTGGCGAGGCCCTTCGCGAGGGCCTGACCTACCTCGCCGGAACCGAGTACCCCAAACCGCTTGGGAGTGGATGCTACGGTCATGATTTGTCCTCGGCTGCATAGAGATCTTTTCGGAAGCAGCGAATGGCGCCCGCATCCTCGAAACCGAGCCCCCGGTGCGCCGCGGCGCTCATGGAGTTATCGAGCTCGGTATCGGACGCGAATTCCTGGCAGCCCCGGTCCCGGGCCCACTGCTCGGCGGCGCTTAGCAGGGCCCGGCCCACTCCCTGACGGCGAGCCCCCGGTATCACGTACCATCCTTCGAGGAACGCGACCCGGCTGGTCCTACAGTCCTCGGCGTACGGCCGGAGGGAGAGCTCGGCAAAGCCGAGCAGTGTTCCGTGCTTCTGCAGCAAGCTCGTCAGGCGACTCCGCCGGCCAGAGCGCCTGGCGCAGCAGGGCCCAACCCTGCACGTCTGATGGCCCGGCGTGCCGAACACGGCAGTGCTGCTCGCTCTCCTCCCGAAAATCTATGCTGCGCCGGTCAGCCACCATTGAGGCCCGGGAACCCTGGTTAAGATTCATGGCAATCTCACTCGTCACCTGAGGATATGGAATTATGAGAATCTTTCTGACCGGCGCCAGCGGATACATCGGTACTGCTGTTGCCGAACGGCTGCGGGCCGCGGGTCACGAGGTCACCGGCCTTGCTCGAAGCGATGCCTCCGCCGCCAAGCTCAAGTCCGCCGGAATCCAGCCGCTGCGCGGCGACTTCTCCGATCCCAAGAGTGTCGGCTCGGCGGCCGGTGCGGCCGACGGCGTGATCAGCCTGGCCACGACGTACGACCCAGCGATCGACGGCCCGGCCATCGACGCCATTCTCGACGCCCTGGCCGGCAGCAACAAGCCGTTCGTCTACACCAGTGGCATCTGGTCCCACGGCGACACCGCCGGCAAGGTGGTGGACGAGACCTCGCCGCCGAACCCTGCGGCGCTGGTGGCATGGCGCCAGAAGGTCGAGGACCGGGTGCTCGAGGGCGCCAAACGTGGCATCCGCACCGTCGTCATCCGGCCGGCGATCGTGTATGGCAGGGGAGGTGGCATACCGGCGGGGTTCGTCGACTCCGCCCGAAAGGAGGGCGCCGCGCGGTACGTGGGGACGGGCAAGAATCGCTGGCCGCTGGTGCACCTGGACGACCTGGCAGACCTGTATCTCCTGGCGCTCGAGAAGGCGCCGCCGGGAACGCTGCTGCTGGGTGTCAGCGGTCCGTCGCGGCTGGTGAGCGAGATCGCCGCGGCGGCGAGCCGGGGTGCGGGTGCCGGTGGGCGGACCGTGGCAACACCGCTGGAGGAGGCCAGAAAGAAGCTGGGCGCGTATGCCGATGCCCTGGTGCTCGATCAACAGGCGTCGGGACGGCGGGCCCAGGAGCTGCTTGGGTGGAAGCCTCGACGGCCGGATGTGCTGGAGGACATCGAGCGGGGCTCCTATGCCTCTCAGGGCAAACCGGTGAGGGTGTAGTCGATCACAACATCCGCTCGATCCGGCGGTCGGGGATCAGCCATATGAGCGCGACGACCACGTAGAGTGCGCCCGCGATCCACTCACGGATGAATGCGGAGGGGATCGCGATCAGGTAGAGTAGGGGCGACAGCTTGCCCTTGAAGTCCCTCCCCACGGCTGCTCTCAGAACGGAGTGCGGGCCCTGCACGGCCAGGATGGATTGCAGCAGGATCCAGTAGGCGATCGCCGCCAGGAGCATCACCACGCCGTAAAGCGCGGTCGGCCCCGCTGCGAAGTGGTTCTCGCCCATCCACGCCGTCACGAACGGGACCAACGAAAGCCAGAACAGCAGGTGAAGGTTAGCCCAGAGGACCCCGCCGCTCACCCGCTCGGTCGCGTGGAGCATGTGGTGGTGGTTGTTCCAGTAGATCCCTAAGTAGACGAAGCTCAGCACGTAGCTGAGAAACACTGGCCAGAGCGGCCAAAGCGAGGCGAGCTCGGTGCCGTGCGGTACCTTCAACTCCAGCACCATGATGGTAATGATGATGGCGATCACGCCGTCGCTGAAGGCCTCGAGCCGCCCTCTCCCCATCCTATCGCCATGCTCCGAGCAACCGGCGTACGACGATCAGCTCGCCAAGGTGATAGGCGGTGTGATCCGCCACCAGCAGCAGCTCACGCAGGTACGTCTGCCCCGTGCCGTGTGGGATCCGGGCCTCGAGGTCGATGGCCGGATCACCGGCCAATGCCTCCAGCGCGGACCGGTCGCGGCGGAACTGCTCGATGCTCGCATCCCAGGCGGCGGGAGCAGGTGGTGCGGCGGCCGGTGGCCAGTAGTCCTTCGGCCAGGACATCTCCTGGTACCCAGGATTGCGGCAGAAATCGAGAATGTCATGCTGGGTGATGCGCAGATGCTCCACGAGCTGCCACGGCGAATAGGGGAGACCGGCAGGCGCGGTCCCGCGTAACTGTGGGGGGAGGCCGGCCACCGCGGCGTCGAAGCCGACATGGGCGTCCTCCCAGCTCAACAGCTTGATGAGCTGTTCCCGCACGCTCATTCGAACACCGCTACTTCTTTCCCGGCGGGGCGTTCGGGCTCCACATGTCGTAGATGATCTTCCACGACCCGTCCTCCTGCCGTTTCAGCACCTCGAGGTACTTCCCTTCCTCGGTGGGCAGCGGCTTTGCGCCCGCCTTTCTCGGGGTCAGGCTCATGGTGTAGGTACCGATCGCGGTGGCCACGTCTCCGCCGCCTTCCACGGCCATGGTATTGAGCTCGGTCGGTCCGGAAAAGCCGTTGGCAAAGTCAACCCAGTACTTTTTCGCCGCCTCCCCCTTGACCATCGGTTCCCCCGGGGGAAGCAGAATCGCATCCGACGCGTACAGCGCGGCAATGCCTTGGCCGTCGCCCGCTTTGGCGGCTTGAGCCCACTTGGCGTCAGCAGCGCGTACGGCCGCCTTGTCCTCGTCGGAGAGGCCGGCGGCGGCGGCATCTGAGCCGGCCTTGGCCATTCCAGACTCGGTCTTGGGACCAGGCTGGCAGGCAGCGCCCAGGACCAGGAGTGCCGCGAGGCCGAATCGGGAGGAGTGAAGCATGAGATACTCCTTGGATGAGGGTGACGTGTTGAGAGGAAGGTGAGAGTGAAAACGGCGGTCCGCCAGGGCAGGAAACTCCTGCCTCCACCTCCCCGTAGATCCCGGTGAGACTATTTTCCCTGCGGCCGGCCCCCGGCCGACCTCCACACTAACCCAGCGGACATGTTCGCGCTCCTGCTGTTTCTTCAGGCTCCCGGCCCAAGCTCCGGGGCCGTCGTGGAAGGAAAGGGCTCTCCCACAGCGGAGATTCCG
>DASYVW010000291.1:0-2420 GCA_035936675.1 Gemmatimonadales bacterium | reverse complement strand
TGAGGGCTTGGGTTAGTCGTCACACACGGGCACTCCCGACTGATTTTCGTGCCGGTGCTGAGCATCGGTCGCGGGTCGCTGGGCCACCGCCCCAAACCAGATTACGCAGCTCTTCCCGGGAAACCTCGCATGGGTGGCCTTGGCCGCCCAGGACTGGTCATCGGCTGCCAGGATCTTGACCCGGACGTCCCGATGCCAGAGGTATTGCAAAGCCATGGGCTCGGTCCGGCGAGCGTAGGTCCCTTGCATGGCAAAATAGGTTTCCTGCGAGTGCGCCAGGTTGCGGAGGTCGACCTTCATGATGACCCGCGGGTCCAGAAGATCCAGCGCGTTTCCGGCATCGGCGAGCGGTGGCTTGGCTTTGGCCGGCGGAGTGGGCATTGGCTTCGAAGGAGCCGAGGCGTCATCGCAGACCGTAACCCCCTCCTTCCCCGAGCGCACGTACTTGAGAGTCGTGGGCGGTGCCTTGGCCTGACCCACGAAAACGACGCAGTCCCTGCCTGCGAGAGCGGTGTGCGTGCCGCTCGCGGCCCAGCCGTCCCGCGAGAGCCACAGGAAGCGAATGGTGATGTTCTTGTCGGGTCTGAGTCCGATGAGGGATAGCTCATCACTGTAGGCGCCATTCTCGGCGAAGAAACTCTCCTCCGCGGCCACCAGCCGACGCAGAGTGCGCCGGATCTCGGCAAAGCCTGCATCCTCGGTCGCTGCCGTGGGGCGGCCCTCCTTCTGCCCCCGGGGACGTCCGGACGGCTTGGGCGAGCTCGCAGCCTCTGGAGTCGTGTCGGCAAGCGCGCCATCCGTACTCCGGCGCGGGATCAAATCACTGCACCCGACCGAGGCCAAGGTCACCGTCATGAGCAGACCGCGGTGCAGCGACGCTGGAAACATCCTGAGCTCTTTAGAATGCGCTAGGAGTTGGAGGGCTACCCCGTAGCCCTTGGCCCTACTGGGGCGGCTGGGGTCGAACCAGCAACCTCCCGGTTAACAGCCGGGCGCTCTGCCAATTGAGCTACACCCCAAAATGGGAACCCACGATCTGTAGGAGGGGTAGTGACTTTACTCCGTCTTGCCCTGCAAGGTCAAGGCCGCCGCCATCTTGACCGACTCCGAAGCGAACAGTAGCCTAGCATATCTGGCGCCCATCCCACCGCCTTCGAGTGCGCCACCGCGCCTCGCCCTTCGGAGCGGAAGGAGTTCCGGTTCATGAAACGCCCAGTCACTCTCACCGTCAACGGGACGGTGCGCACGGCCGTCGTCGAGCCGCGCTCGCTCCTGGTGCACGTGCTCCGTGACGACTTCAATCTCACGGGCACGCACATCGGCTGCGACACCAGCCAGTGCGGCGCCTGCACCGTGCTGATCGACGGCCTTGCGGTGAAGAGTTGTACCCAGCTTGCAGTGCAGTGTGAGGGGCAGGCCATTACCACCATCGAAGGCATCGGCACCGTCGACGCGCTCCACCCGCTTCAAGCCGCTTTCTGGGAGAAGCACGGTCTGCAATGCGGCTTCTGCACTCCAGGGATGATCCTTACGGCGGTCGACCTTCTCGCCAGAAATCCAGATCCCACCGAGGAGGAGATCCGCCACGGATTGGAAGGCAATTACTGCCGCTGCACCGGGTATCAGAACATCGTCGCGGCGGTGCAGGCCGCAGCGAAGACGATGCGGCCCGTCGGCGTAGGAGTCTGAGGAGATCCCATGGCTACAATCTTCGGATCGGGCATCAAGCGGCGGGAGGACCCCCGGCTGATCACCGGCGCCGCGACGTACACCGATGACCTCAAGCTCTCCGGCCTCACCTACGCCGCCTTTCTCCGGAGCCCCTACGCCCACGCCCGGATCACCCGAATCGACACCGGCGAGGCTGAGCGTGCGCCGGGCGTGCTCGCGGTGTACACCGGGGCAGCGGTGAAGGACCGGCTGGTGCCGGTACCCTGTGCCTGGAACGTGCCCAACTGCAATCTCATTGTCCCCCCACATCCGCTGCTCGCGTACGACAAGGTGCGTTACACAGGCGACGGCGTCGCCATGGTGGTTGCCGAGTCGCGGGCGGCTGCGCGCGACGCGATCGATCTGATCGAAGTGGATTACGACCCGCTTCCCGGCGGAGTCGACCCGGAGAAGATGGCCCAGGCCGGCGCTCCTCAGCTTCACGAGGAGGTGCCGAACAACGTGGCGTTCACCTGGATAGTGGCCGGAGGCGACGCCGAGCGGGCGTTCAACGAGGCTGAGGTCAAGGTCAAGGAGCGTATCGTCCAGCAGCGCCTGCTCCCGACGGCCATGGAGTGCCGCGCGGCCGTAGCGAGCTACAATAAGGGGACCGGCCACCTCACACTCTGGGTCACCAGCCAGAACCCACACATTCACCGCTTCCTCTGCTCGGTAATGTTGAAGCTCCCGGAGCACCGGGTGCGGGTCAT
>DASYVW010000290.1:0-2472 GCA_035936675.1 Gemmatimonadales bacterium | reverse complement strand
CCGTACCGCCGTACCGCCGTACCGCCTTGCGCCTTCCGGTAAGTCGCCGTATCGCTACGGGAACGCGATCACATCCCGGAGGACTCCCATGCCGACGCTCCGTCCCGATCCCACGTTCTATCCTTCCGCCAAGCAGGCGGCGCAGGCCCCCGCCGAAGAGCTCGCCTACCTGGCGATGCTGAGCCCCGACGCGTCCCGCCCCGACGCCATTGGGGTGGTGGATGTAAAGCCGGGCTCCAAATCGTTCGGCCGCGTGGTCGGACAGTTCGACATGCCGAACAAGGGTGACGAGCTCCACCACTTCGGCTGGAACGCCTGCAGCGCGAGCCTCTGCCCCTGGGCGGCGCACCCGCACGTCGAGCGCCGGTATCTGGTGGTGCCGGGGATCAACTCGTCGCGGATCCACATCCTGGATACCAAGTCGAATCCCCGCCAGCCGGAGCTGGTGAAGGTGATCGAGCCGGAGACCCTGGCGAAGAAGACCGGCTACGCCTCGCCCCACACGGTCCACTGCGGTCCCGACGGGATCTACCTGAGCGCCCTCGGCGCGCCGAACGGCGACGGGCCGGGCGGCCTCTTCGTCCTCGATCACGACAGCTTCGAGCCGAAGAGCGCCTGGGAGCGGGATCGCGGCCCCCAGCAGCTGGCCTACGACTTCGCCTGGCACCTGGGGCACGATACCACCATCACCAGCGAGTGGGGCACTCCCAGCATGGTGCGGAACGGGCTGGTGCCCGAGCTGTTGCTCGGCGGCAAGTACGGCAACTCGCTTCATGTCTGGGATCTCCGGAAGGGAACTCACCAGCAGAAAATTCCGCTGGGGGACCAGTACCAGATGACGCTGGAGCTGCGTCCCGCCCGCGATCCCCGGAAGGCGTACGGGTTCGTGGGCGTGGTGATCTCGCTGGAGGATCTGTCGGCGTCGATATGGGTGTGGTACAAGGACGACGGGAAGAGCCTGCCCCGAGCGGAGCGAGGGGACGGGAAAGACGGGAAGGACGGGAGCGGGAAGGGGAAAGAACGCGGCAGAGACGGTCGCAGTGAGTGGAAGGTGAAGAAGGTGATCACCATTCCCGCCGAGCCGGCCGATCCGGCCGATTTGCCGCCGATGCTCCAGGGGTTCAAGGCGGTGCCGCCGCTGGTGAGCGACATCAATCTGTCCCTCGATGACAAGCAGCTCTACGTGTCGTGCTGGGGGACGGGCGAGCTCCGGCAGTACGACGTGTCCGACCCGTTCAATCCGAGGCTAACCGCTACGACGCAGATCGGCGGGATCGTCCGCCGCGCCGCACATCCGGCCCAGCCGAACCAGCGGTTGAATGGGGGCCCGCAGATGGTTGAACTGAGCCGGGACGGGCGACGAGTGTATCTCACCAACGGGCTCTACTCCCCGTGGGACGCACAGTTCTATCCCGACGGGATGAAGGGCTGGATGGTGAAGCTCGATACCAAAGCCGAGGGCGGGATGGCGCCGGACTCGCGCTTCTTCCTCGAGATGGAGCCGGGGATGCGGTGCCACCAAGTGCGGCTCCAGGGCGGCGACGCCTCGTCCGACTCGTTCTGCTTCTCCTCATGACCGACCCCGCCGCGATGTCCTGGCCCGCGCTTCTCGCCCTCGGTGCCGGTCACGGCATCAACCCGGCGATGGGATGGCTCTTCGCCGTGGCGCTGGGACTCCAGCGGGAGAGCCGCCGGGCGGTGTGGGCGGCACTGGGCCCGCTCGCGGTGGGACACGCCTTCGCCATCGGAGGCGCCGTCGCCGCGGCGGGTCTGGTGGGACTGGTGCTGCCGCTCGCGGTTCTTCGCTGGGCCACCGCCGGCTTGCTGGTCGGGCTCGGCCTCTACCGGCTGGCTCGCTCGAGGCACCTGACGTTCGGCGGGATGCAGGTGGGCGCCCGCGAGCTGGCCATCTGGTCGTTCCTCATGGCTTCCGCCCACGGGGCCGGGCTGATGGTGCTGCCGCTGGTGATACCATCGGTGACCGGAGCTCACTCGTTGCATCAGATGTCGGCGCTGCCGCTCGCCGTGGCCAATATCGAGTGGAGCGGCGTCTGGGCGACGCTGGTGCACACTGCGGGCTACCTGCTGGTGACGGGCTTGATCGCAGTGATCGTGTACGAGAAGGTGGGCGTGCGGTTTCTCCGGAAGGCGTGGCTGAACCTGGACCTGATTTGGGCTTTCGCCCTGGTAATAACGGGTGTCGTCATGATTGTGTCATTCTGAGCGAAGCGAAGAATCCCTCGACTGACCACGGAGAGATCCTTCGCTGCGCTCAGGATGACAGTTCGTGGCTTATCTTCGTGCATGATCACCACAACGCGCCCTGAGCCCGGTGAGTACGCCCCATCGTTCGCCGATTACGTCGCCCGTGTCGCCGAGGACGAAGACGTCGTGGCGGTTCTGGTCACTCAGCTCGACCAGGTACTCAGCCGTCTCGGCCGGATTCCGGAGGCGCGGGGCGACTATCGCTAC
>DASYVW010000289.1:0-9639 GCA_035936675.1 Gemmatimonadales bacterium | reverse complement strand
CGAAAAGGTGCGGAGCTCGGAGCCGAGCGTCTGCGCGGCGTAGGACGCGATCAGCGTGGAATCGAGCCCGCCGCTCAGAAACGCCCCAACGGGGACATCGCTCAGCAGGTGCAGCTTGACCGTCTCGGCCAGTAGGGCGTCGATCCGCTCCAGCGTCTCCGCCTCGGAATACGACCACTTCGGCCCGTATTCAAGATTCCAGTAGCGCTCGATCCGGGCTCGATTGTTCTCCCACACCATGAAGTGAGCCGCTGGGAGCTGGCGGACGCGAGTGAAGAACGTCTCCGGCGGATGCACGAACCGCATGGTGAGGTACTGGTCCAGCGCCCGGGGCGACATTTCAGCCAGCGACGGATCGTCGGCCAGCAACGCCTTGATCTCGGAGGCGAAGGTGAGCTGCCCGCCGGATTCGGTGTAGAACAGCGGCTTCTGCCCGAAGTGATCCCGGGCCAGCAGCAGCCGGCGGCGCGGCCGGTCCCAGAGCGCAAAGGCGAACATCCCCCGGAGCCGCGCGACCAGCCCTTCGCCATGCTCCTCGTACAGGTGCACTAGCACCTCGGTGTCGGTCCGGGTGCTGAATCGGTGGCCCTTGGCAACCAGCTCCTGGTAGAGGCTCGGGTAGTTGTAGAGCTCGCCATTGAAGACGACGACCACGCTGCCGTCCTCGTTGGCGATCGGCTGGTGCCCGCCCGCCAAGTCCACGATGCTGAGCCGGCGCATGCCGAGGCCAGTGCTGCCCTCGACGAACGTGCCCCAGTCGTCCGGGCCCCGATGGGCAATCGCGTCGCACATCCGGAGGATCTCCGGCTCCGTAACCGGAGCGGTGCCGACTTTCCCAGCGATGCCACACATCTCAGGCCGCCTTCTTCTTGCCCCAGGCCACCATCATGTAGCCCGGCGAGAATGGAATCAGCTTGTCCAGCATGGTCCAGGCGCGGAGCGCCGGGTATACCGCCGAATACAGCCTATACGCCGGGCCGACCTTGTTCAGTGCTTCGGCCGACATCGGCGCGGTGTCGCCATGAAAGTCCTGTTGGGTGGTGTCCTTACCCTTCATGGATTTCTTGTGGTAGGCAAAATTCAGCAAATCCTCGATCGACTCGGTAAAGAACCGGCAATAGTCTTGCATTCCGTTGACGACTAATCCGTGTCGCTCCATGAGGACCCGCGCCGCCGCAGGCGGATAGCCGTCGCGGGCGTGGCCGAAGCCTTCCTGGTCGGCGGTGAAGCCGAGCAGCCGCTTCAACGCGTACCCCGGGCGCCCGGTCTCGCCCTTGGGCGCCATGAAGAGGAAGTCGCCTCCGGGCTTGAGAACCCGCACCATTTCCCCGAAGAAGGTCTCGTCGTCCTCGATGTGCTCGAGAAAGTTGATCGCTGCCACCAGGTCGAACGATCGGCTCTTGAACGGTAGCTCGGCATCACTGGTTTGGACGACCCGGTCACCCACCAACTGCCTGGCCGACCTGACGTGGTCGCGCTCGAAATCAGTGCTCACCCAGGTGCCGCCCCGCTGCCGCAGGAAGTGGGAGGTGAGACCGGTGCCACAGCCCACCTCCAGGCAGAGCCGACCCTGTGAAGGGGGGAGCCGCTCCATGAGGGCATTCACCGTGAGCTTCTTCTTGAGCGAGCGGTGATATAGTTGCAACTGCCACGGTTCGGCCAATTCAGGTCTCCAGTAGACGTTAGCGAGTCATTGCGAGGGCGCTGAGCGCCCGAAGCAATCCAGCCGGAAAGGAGCGGGCCCCACTGGATCGCCACGCGGCCTGCGGCCGCTCGCGATGACTCAGCTCCTAGCTCCCAGCTCCCAGCTTTCCAGCGTCCGGCGAATCCCCTCCCTCAAATCTACCTTGGGCTCCCAGCCGAGCACCCGCCGCGCCCGTGAGGTATCGAACTCCGAGTCGCTATGGAAGAAATCCATTCTCCGCCGGTAGATCGGCGGGTCGATACCCAGGGCTGCGCTCACATCCTCCACAACGGCAGCCAGGCCGAGCATCGGCGCGAGCGGCAATCGCATGCCGTAGCGCCTGCTGCCCGTGGCATGGGCAATCTCGTCGAGCAGCTCGCGCAGCGTGCATGCCGACGGGCCCGCGACGATCAGCCCTTCCCCGAGCGCTTCGTCCCGCTGGCAAGCCCTGAAGAAGGCGGATACGACGTCATCCACATACACCATGTGGCGGCGTCCCTTGCCCGATCCGAACAGCGGGAAGCGTCCCCGGGCGACTCCCTTGAACAGCTTGAGGAGACGTTGGTCGCGAGGACCGTACACGTCGGCCGGCCGCAGGATCACGGAGGGAACCCCGCACTGCTCGGCAAAATCGCGCACCAGCAGCTCGGCGGAGACTTTGGTGCGCTCATAGATATTGCCCGGCGCGAGCGGCGAGTCCTCCCGGGTTATGCCCGGTGCCTTGTGGCCATAAATGCCGATGGTGCTGCAATAGACGAAACGCTCCACCCGCTGCGTACTCGCCGCCTCGAGAAGGTGGCGGGTGCCATCAAGGTTGATCGACTCGAAGAACTCATCGCCCTTGCCCCCTTCCCGCATCGCCACGGCGAGATGAAAGATGTGGGTGGCGCCGCGAGCCGCGCGCCGGCAGAGCTCCACGTCGGTGATGCTGCCCGAAAGCACCTCCGCGCCCGCCCGGCTCAGCAACGCGGCATTGGCCTGCTCCTCCGGCCGGTCGGTGAGCCCGAGCACGACAACGTCGGCCCCCCGCCGACGGCCCTCTTCGGCCAGGTGTGAGCCGATGAAGCCGGTCCCCCCTGTGACCAGCAGCCTCACCCGAAGCGCTCCTCGAGCGCCTTGACGATCCGGCCGCTCGCCTGTCCATCACCATACGGGTTCACCGCGTTGGCCATCCGCTGGTAGGCGTCACGCGAGGTTAGCAGTTCGCTGGCGACGCTGACGATCCGTGCCTGATCAGTTCCCACCACGACCGCCGTGCCGGCCGCCACCCCTTCCGGACGCTCGGTGACTTCCCGAAGGACCAGGACGGGCTTGCCCAATGACGGCGCCTCCTCCTGGACACCGCCGCTGTCGGTGAGCACCAGATAAGCACGATTCATCAGGTGGACGAACTCGACGTAGTCCACTGGGGGGATCAGATACATCCCGGGAAGATCGCAGAGGAGCCGTTCGACCGTTTGCTTGACCTCGGGGTTCGGATGGACCGGCAGGACGAACTGGAGATCGGGGAAACGGCCGGCCAGCTCGCGAATGGCCGCGCAGGTCGAGCGGAGCGGCGCACCGAAGCTCTCCCGCCGGTGGGTGGTCACCAGTATGAGCCGCCGCCCGGGATCGAGGCTGGCGAGCTGGGGCGAGCGGAAGCTGTAGTCCGGCCGCACGGTCTGGAGCAGTGCGTCGATGACCGTGTTGCCGGTGAGGTGAATATCCGCCTCGGCAACGCCTTCCTTCAGCAGCGTCGCCCTGGCCTGGGCGGTGGGAGCAAAGTGAATCGAGGCGAGCCGGGTGGTCATCACCCGGTTCATCTCCTCAGGAAATGGCTGGTAGCGATCGCCGGTGCGGAGCCCCGCTTCGACATGCCCGGATGGAATGCGCTCGAGGTACGCCGCGAAGGCAGCGGCGAAGCTGGTCATGGTGTCGCCCTGTACCAGGAGCACGTCAGGCCGGATTTGGCGCAACAGCGGAGGGAGTCGCTCGAGAACGCGAGCCACGACTTCGGGAGGTGACTGGCCCGCGGTCATGAGGTCGAGATCGTGATCGGCTCGGAGATCGAAGACGTCGAGGACCTGGTCCAGCATGGCCCGATGCTGGGCCGACACACAGACGACGCTTTCGAACCGGGTCGGCGCGCTCTGGAGGGCTTGTACCACCGGCGCCATTTTGATCGCCTCCGGGCGAGTCCCGAAGACGCTGAGAACGCGGATCATCGCTCGAGCGCGACCGTCCGCAGCTGCTCGGCCATCGTCTGCATCGTCACGAAACGAAAGCCCCGCTCCACCACGGTGGCGAAGACCTGACGCAGCACGTTCTCGCGCACGCCTTCGTAGCACGGGTGGCCATACAGCACCACGGTGTCGTGCTCATCGAGATGCTGGTTCAGCTGCCGGAAAACCTCGGGCGCGGGCGTGCCGCGGGCGCCGTGATACTCGAGGAAGGGGATGGTCCGCGGGCCCGAGAGTGTAACCGGGATGGTCCAATGCCCGACCGGCTGGCCGGCCACGGTGGCTCGCCGGGGCTCACCACCAATCGCATCCCCGTTGTAGTGGAAACCGAGCCGGTCGAGCAGCGCCATCACCCGCTCGTCCGAGTAGAAGCCGGGAGAGGAGAACCCCGCAGGCTTGCCGAAGTGGCGCACGAAATGACCGTACGACTCCTCGACGTCCGCCTGGAGCACCCGGTTGGGGAGCTCGTGGAACCGGCGGCTCCAGACGACGTGGTCCATGCCGCCGTGGAGGCCCAGCTCATGCCCTTCGGCTTGTAGCTCCTGGAACAACGGCACGAACGAGAGGCCGACCGGCCGGGCGAGCGCCGTCTCGATCAGGAACCGGGGCCAGCCGGTCTTCTTGATGAGGTGCACCGCCTCGCGATCGGCGAGCTTGGCTTTGGAGCGGGCCATGCCGCTGCCGATCCATTCGAGCAGGTTGGTCGAGCGGCCCATGTTCACGAAGAACGTATTGGGCACGCCGAAGTCGCGGCACACCGCCCGGATCCGGGGCACGCCGTCGGTGGCGCAGACCCGGTGATCGACGTCCCAGCGAAAAGCGAACAGCCGGTCGGTCACCTGGGCGTCCGGGCGGCGACGTCCCGGTACAGTTCTTCGAACTGCTCCGCTGATCGGTCCCAATCGAACAGACGCAGGGCCCGAGCCCGGCCGGCCTGTCCCATCTGCTCTCGGCGCAGTGGGTCGGACAGCAGGGAGCCGATTGCCCGGGCCAGCGCGGCCGAGTCGCCCCGCGGGACCACCAGCCCCGTGACCCCATGCTCTACCACCTCGGGCAGCCCGCCGGCATCGCTCGCGACGACGGCCACCTCGCAGCCCATCGCTTCGGCGGCTGGAATGCCGAAGCCTTCCTCCAGCGAGGGAATCACCGACACGGCCGCAGCGCGATAGTAAGGCGGCAGCTCCGCGTTCGATACCCAGCCAAGGAAGGTGACATCTCCACCGATGCCGAGCTCCTCGGCCAGGCGGACGAGCGCGGGCCGCTCGAAGCCGTCACCGGCGATCACGATCTTGAGATCGGGAAACTCTGGCTTCAGTTGAGCAGCAGCCTCCAGCAGGAATCGGATGCCCTTGCGGGGGAACAGCTGCCGGCAGGCGAAGATCATGTGCGGGCCGAACTGCTGGTAGTTTCGGTCCCCGTTCTCACCGGGGCTGAATCGCCGGAGGTCGGTCCCGTTGAACACCAGGCGGATATGATCGGCCGGCGCGCCGGCCCGCAAGGCGTGCTGCCGGCAGTCTTCAGTAATGGCGGTGAGCGCTCCTGCGTTCCGCAGCGTCCAGCGCAGAGCCGGCCGCACATACCAGCGAGTCGGGAAGTCGTACCCCTGTTCCGGGTTCACGTAGACGTCGCCGCCGTGCATCGTGATGACGCTGGGCACCCGAAGCCTGCGCGCGGCCATCACCGCAGCCGGACCGGTCGGGATGGCCCAGTGCGCGTGGATGACGTCGGCACCCTTTTCCCGCGCCGCTGCCAGGATGGCGCGATGTTGCGCCTCCAGGTAGTGGGCCATGACAGCCAGCCGCGCGAACTTCCCCAGCCAGCTCACCTGGCTTTGGGCCACGCGGCCATAGGTCAGGTCGGGCGGGAGGTCGAGAGGAAAGCGGACGATCCGAACCCCGTCGAACGTGTCGGACCGGGGCATCGACGGCGCGCCGGGGGTGACGACCGTGACCGTATGGCCGCGGCGTACCAGATGGCGGTTAATGTCGTGGACGTAAGTGGCTTGCGTGTCAGTGGCGTGCTGCGGATACCAGTAGGTGGGACAAACAATGCGCAACGGAGTGCTCGGCCCCCCGGATCGAAGAGGGGGTGCCTCGGGTGCCGCTACTCCCAGTCCCCCTGCTGTCATAACGTGTTGGCTCTCGAAGGAAGCTACTTGGCTAAAGGCTAGAGGAACGGTCATCAAAGATCAACATTTGTGCCACTTTAGGCCCTCTCCGCCGCTGATTTTAGGTCGGCAAATTCGGGATTTGACTCGCCTTTGCAACAGAATATGCTGCCTCCGCGCCGCGGCTCCCGGGGTCGTCCGGAGTGGGTGCCGGGTCGCTCTAGCTCCCCAGCAGGCCCCGGACCTTCTGGGCGAGATCGTCCTGGGTGAATGGCTTAGCCAGAAACGGCGCGCCGGGCTCGAGCAGGCCGTTCTCGAACACCTCGGACGCGAATCCGGACATGTAGAGGATGGGCTTTCCAGGCCAGCGCTGCTCGACGTGCCTGCCAAGCTCCCGACCATTCATCCCCGGCATCTTGATGTCGGTAAGGACGAGATGAACGCTGCCCGCGTGTTGCTCGATAGTGGCTATCGCTTCCCTGCCGTGACTCGCTTCGAGCGCCTGATAGCCGGTCCAGGTCAGCATGCGGCAGGCCAAACGCCTGACAGCCTCTTCATCGTCTACGACCAGGACCGTGAAGCCGCCGGGCGGCCGCTTGGACCCCGGGTTCGTGTTGGTCGGGCCCCGCGATACGGGCATGGTTGATGTATGGTCTGAGGGTAAGGCTGCAGTGCGAAGGTATCCCCGGCCCGCTCGGGGCCGCAAGCTCCAAAGTAGAAAATACGCGCCGGCCGCGGTGACGTGCGACACGAACCGGCAATACAGCGAACTCCATATTGGCAGGTCATCGAGCCGTTCGGTCTTGACCGGTGAATCAGGTTTGCGGCCAGGGCAGAGCGCCCCTAGGTTCCGGTGGCCCGGAATGACCGAAGTCCTATCTGAAGTTCTATTTATTAAGGAACATCATGGCGCAGCGTGCCGAGCTTCTCGATCAGCCTGAGCCGGAAGAGCACTTTGTTCAGCTCTACGGCAAGGATGACCGCCTCCTCACCCGAAACGTGAGCCGCTATCTCGGTGAGGGACTGCGGCGGGGCGACGGTTTGCTCGTCATTGCCACGGCGGAGCACCGGGGCTCCATGGTACGGCAGCTGGCTGGAGAACGGACCTACACCAGGGCCGTACTCGAGGGCCGGCTGGTCTTTCTCGATGCCGAGGCGACGCTCAATCGGTTCATGGTCGATGGAGAACCGGATCAGGGCCGGTTCGAACGCATCATCGGTGAGGCTCTTGCTAGGGTCCGGACGCGGGCGGTCCACAGCGGAATTCGGGCATACGGTGAGATGGTGGGCGTGCTCTGGAAGGCCAGCCAGTTCTCAGCAGCGGTGCGTCTGGAGGAGCTCTGGAACGAGCTGCTGCACGCGAGCGACGTCAGTTTGTTCTGCGCGTACCCGATCGACGTGTTCAGCCCCGAGTTTCAGTCGGAATCGGTTGATGCATTGCTCTGCGCCCACACCCACGTGGTGCCGGCCGACTCCGCGCTCGAGGGAGCACTGAACCGGGCTATGGACGAAGTGCTCGGTGATAGAGTTGACGACCTCAGGCGGCTGATCCAGGCCAACCATCGTCCGGCCTGGGCGGTGATCCCGAAGCCGGAAGCGATCATTCTCTGGCTGCGCAACAACCTGCCGGGCTCGGCGGAGCGGATTCTCGACCGGGCACGACAGTACTACCAGCTCGCCTCCTGATTTCCCTCGACTTACCCCCTGCTGAACCGGCGGGAGCTGACACCCGCGAACCTCCCTAGCCGGTAGCGGTAGTCGGCGCTGGGTCTCCTGCAGGGTTCGACGGAGGGGAGTGCGAACCACCGATAGCGTAGGGGACTCGGATCACGATCTCAGAGCCTTGACCCGGTACGCTCCGAACCGAGAGCTTGGCGCGGATCTGGTTTGCCCGCTCCCGCATGCCGAGCAGTCCCCAGTGGCCGCCGTACGCATGAAAATCAGGGTCAACGGCAAATCCCCGTCCATCGTCGTTGACTGAGAGCCGCATGGCCCGCGCCCCATAGGAAAGTCCGAGCCGCACGGTGTGCGCGGCCGAGTGCTTCACGACGTTGGCGATGGCCTCCTGCCCCACCCGGAATACCACCGCTTCCACCTCCGGGTCCAGTGGGCGCGGCACGCCCTCCACGATGTAGTCCAGCGCAATGCCGGCGCCACGGAGGCTGTCTTCCGCGGCGGTTCGGAGCGTCGCGGGCAAGTCGCCCCCCCGCGAGGGCCGGCTCCCGCATATCCCACACGGCCTGACGGGCGTCTTTGAGCGTCTTTTGCGCCAGGGCAATCAGATCGTTAAGTGCGGCGACGGTCTCGGGGGGGCGGGAGACACGATGAGCGGTCGCGACCAGCTGAAGGGCGATGCCGGTGAAGCCCTGCAGCAGCGTATCGTGAATCTCGCGGGCGATGCGGGTGCGCTCCTCGAACATGGCGGTGAAGCGAGCTTGCAGTAGACGCTCCCGAGCTCGGCGCACCGCGCGTTCCGCCCGCTTCCGCTCGGTCACGTCCATGTTCGTTCCCACCAATTCGAGGACCTCGCCGGAGGCGCCGACTACCGGATGACCAACGGCATGGATGTGCCGGATCGATCCATCCGGAAGCACCGCGCGGTACTCGACTTCGAAGCCGGTCTTCTCCCGGATGGCCTGCTGCATGAGCTCCGCCAGCCTCGGCGCATCCTCCGGGTGAAGGAGATCGCGCATCTCCTCTAGCGACGGGACACCTCTGCTCGGATCCAGCCCGAAGATCCGATACCCTTCCACTGACCAGTAGCTCTTCTCCGGATGGAGGAGGTTCCGGGCCCAACTTCCCGTGTGGCTTAGCCGCTGCGCCTCAGCCAGCGCCGCCTCGCTCGTCCGGACGCGGCGATGCTCCGCCGCCAGCGCACGCAGATAGCGATCCGCGACGCTTCCCGCCAAAGCCACGCCGAGGATAACGATGGTTGCCACGATCACGAGGAAGGCGAGGCCCTCGGTCGCGACCACCCCGGGAGTCTCGGCCCGAGCCTCGGCGGCCGTTTCGATCCCCGGGAGAACCGGACGAAATCGCGCCGCCGCCATCGCCGTGTAGTGCATCCCGGCGATGGCGCAGCCCAAGACGACAGCCGCCAGCCGGCGTCGGAGCCGGGTCGTCGAGGACTCATCGCTCTGGAACCAGGCCGCGAACCCCAATCCCGTGCCTGAGGCCAGGATCGCAATCCCGACGGACGCGGCGACGAGCTCTGGTCGCCAGGTGAGAACTGCCGCCGTGTGGAGTCCGGCCATGCCGAGGTAATGCATCCCGGCAATCGCCCCACCCATGGCCACCGCCCCCAAGGTGAGCGGCCGCCAGGTGCCAGCGCGCAGGCTCACCACCCAGAGCGCGAAACCGGATGCGGCGACGGCGACCAGGACCGACAGGGTAAGATGTAACGGGTCGTAGGTGATGGGGCGATTTTCGAGACGGAAGGCGAGCATCCCCACGAAGTGCATCGCCCAGATGCCTGCTCCCATCGCGACGGCGCCGCCCAGGAGCCAGGCCAGGCGTTCCCGGCCGCTCGTGGCGATCACCCGGCTTGCCAGCACGAGCGCGACGTAGCTCGCAAGCGCGGCGACCATCACCGACACCGTGACAAGTGTCGCGTTATAGGTACCGGGAAG
>DASYVW010000288.1:0-4291 GCA_035936675.1 Gemmatimonadales bacterium | reverse complement strand
CAGGTTCCGTCAAGTGAGCGCGGGCGGAGCCCAAAACAATCCTGACCCGGGCCGCGAACCGTTCGGGGGCCACACCTGCGGCGTGACTACGTCGGATGAGGCCTTCTGCTGGGGTCCGAACACCGTCGGCCAACTTGGCATCGGGGGGACGACGGGGAGCTGGGTCCCGACTCCCACTAACGTGGCCGGAGCGCACCGATTCCGGCAGATCGAAGCCGGTACCGCCTTTACCTGCGCCGTGACCACCGATAACCGTGCCTTCTGCTGGGGGTATGGACGCCAAGGGCAGATCGGCGATGGCAAGACCTACCTGCGCTTTTCGCCGAGTGCGGTCGCCGGCGGGCACTCCTTTGGCCGCGTGACCACGGGCTACTCGCATACCTGCGGCGAGACCACGTTGAATCGCGCCTACTGCTGGGGTAGCAATACCAGCGGCCAGCTCGGGGACGGGACGATCACGCGGCGGTTGATACCGGTCGCGGTCGCCGGCGGGCGCTTCTTCAGCCAGGTCGGTGCCGGCGGCTCCCACACCTGCGGCAAGACCGCCGCCGGCGTTGCCTACTGCTGGGGCTCGAATCTCTCAGGCCAGCTCGGCGATGGCACGACAACCGACCGCTATAGACCGACTCCAGTCGTCGGCCCGATGTGATCTCGATTCGTACTCTAGCATCTGAGCCTCAGATCCACAGTCGGTCTGAGGCCTTCCACTAAGACTCATTGTGGAGATTGCCATGAAGGATATCGGTTGGACATTAGCCCCGATGGTCGCCGCCGGACCTCCTGATCGCCGCACTGGGCTGTCGGGAGGATGCCGAGTCACCTACCGCTCCAGAGCCCGCGACCGCGCTCGCCACGAGTGCCACTCAGGCGCTGGCGTTCTATCAGGTCAGCGCGGGCTTCACCCACACCTGCGGCGTAACCACCGACAACCGCGGCTACTGCTGGGGCTCCAATGGCTACGGCAACCTCGGCGATGGCACGGAAACCGATCGCACGAGGCCGGTAGCCGTCACAGGCGGTCTGCGCTTCCATCAGATCAGCACCGGACAGTACTCCACCTGCGCCGTGACGACGGATTACCGGGCCTACTGCTGGGGGTACAATGGTTACGGCCAGCTGGGAGACGGAAGCGCCGTCGTGTCCCGTGCGACCCCCACTCCGGTCGCAGGGGGGATTAAGTTCGCCCAGGTGGAAACTGGCGCTACCCACGCCTGTGGCGTGAGCTATCCGGAGCAGAGGGTCTATTGCTGGGGCGATAACTCATACGGCCAGCTCGGTGACGGTACCACCAGTTTTCGGCGGACACCCGTCCCACTCGCGGGTGGGCTGCGATTCCGCCAAGTCAGCACCGGTGGAACCCACGCCTGTGGCGTAACTACCGACAACAAGGCCTTCTGTTGGGGCTCCAATGAGTACGGTCAGCTCGGGGATCGTACCGAGGTCCCTCAGCGTAACAGTCCGGCCTTGGTGGCCGACGGGCACCAGTTCCAGCAGGTGGACGCGGGAGAATTGCACACTTGCGCGGTCACCACCGACCATCGGGCGTTCTGCTGGGGGAATGGAAGGAACGGAGAGATTGGGAACGGCAAGAAGTATCTCAGCTTTTGGCCGAGGCCGGTGGCCGGAGGGCTGCGGTTCGACCGGGTCACTGCGGGAACCTTTGTTTCCTGTGGCGAGACCACGGTCAATCGGGTCTATTGCTGGGGTAGCAACGGGGTTGGCCAGCTCGGTGACGGCACCACCACCAGCCGTCTGACACCGGTCGCAGTGGCCGGTGGGCTCTACTTTGCCCAGGCGAGTAATGGATCCGGTCATACCTGCGCCCGGACTGCCCAAGGCAAAGCCTACTGCTGGGGTTTCAACTCGGGTGGCGAATTGGGCGACGGCTCCTACACGAATCGCCTCAAACCGACGGCGGTCGCAGGCCCGATGTGAGGCTGTCGATTAGGAGGGAAGGACGGGAAGGACGGGAAGGTCGAGATGAGGAGTCTCTTCTAACTTTCCCGTCTTTCCCGTCTTTCCCGCCTTTCCCGCCTTTCCCGTCCTTCCCGTCTTACCCCGCCTTCTTCGCGCTTCCCTTCTTCCAGAACGGCCGGCTGACTACTTCCGCCGGCATCCGCTCCCCCCGGCACTCCACCTCGAACTTGGTTCCCACCTTCGCTGCCGCGGCAGGCAGATAGGTGGTGCCGATCGCGACGCCGAGCGACGGGCTCATGGTGCCGCTCCGCACGATGTCCACCTCGCGAGTCGCGTAGTGCACCGGGTACCCATGACGAGGGAACCCGCGGCCCTGGAGCTGAAAGCCCACCAGCTTCCGGGTGGGGCCCTTGAGCTTCTGGATCTTGAGGGCGTGATCGCCGGTGAAGGGTGAGCCCTTGTCCAGCTTGACGATCCAGCCGAGCCCGGCCTCGAGCGGGGTGATCGTGTCGTCGATCTCGTTGCCGTAGAGCGCGTAGCCCATCTCGGTCCGGAGCGAGTCTCGCGCGCCCAGACCGATCGGCGTGGTGCCGCCGGCAAGGAGCGCGTCCCAGATCTTCACCGTGTCGCGCTCGCGGCAGTACAGCTCGAAACCGTCCTCACCGGTGTAGCCCGTCCGCGAGATGAAGCATTCGGCGCCGGCCACCTGACCGGTGGTGAAATGGTAGTACCCGATATCGGGGAGCCGGGTCTTGGTCAGCGGTTGGAGCAGCGACTCGGCCTTGGGGCCCTGCACCGAGAGCAGGCCGACGTCGCCCGAGATGTCCTTGAGCCGGACGTTGATGCCCCCCTTCTGGTCGACGATTTGCTCCCACGCCTTTGACGTATTGGACGCGTTGACCACGATCATCAGCTTGTCGTCGAACCGGTAGACGGTGCAATCGTCCACGAACGTGCCCTCGGACGTCAGGATGGCCGAGTACTGCACCCCTCCCGGCTCCAGCGCCGACACGTCGTTGCAGGTGACCCGGTTGACGAAGGCGTTCCGGTCCGGCCCGGTGATCTCGAACTCCCCCATGTGGGAGACATCGAACACCCCCGCTCCGGTCCGCACCGCATGGTGCTCGGCGAGAATGCCGGTGGGGTATTGCACCGGCATCTCCCACCCGGCGAAGGAGACCATCTTGGCACCCAGGCTTCGGTGCGCATCGAAGAGGGCGGTGCGTTTAAGTGTCGGAGTAGCAGTCATAAAACGCTGTCTCCCATCAACGTGGCCATCAGCGCCTTCTGCACGTGGAGTCGATTCTCCGCCTGGTCCCAGACCCGCGACTGCCGTCCCTCGATGACATCCTCCGCCACCTCCTCGCCCCGGTGCGCCGGCAGGCAGTGCAGGAAGATGGCGCCGGGGTCGGCGTTTTTCATGAGGGCCGAGTCCACGATGAAACCCTTGAACGCACGAGCCCGCTGCTCCTGCTCTTCCTCCTGCCCCATCGACGCCCACACGTCGGTGTTGACGACGTGCGCGTCGCGGGTCGCCTCGCGTGGGTCCGCCGCGAGGGTGATCTTGGTCTTCTTCCGGTTCCGCTCCAGTATCTCGGCGTTCGGCTCATAGCCCTTGGGGCAGGCCAGCCTCAGCTCGAAGCCGAGTGTACCCGCCGCGTCGAGCCAGCTGTTGGCCATGTTGTTCCCGTCGCCCACCCAGGCGATGACCTTGCCGTCCCAGCCACCGAGCGCCTCCCGCACGGTGAGCAAGTCGGCCAGCACCTGGCAGGGATGCAGCAGATCGGTGAGGCCGTTGATGATCGGGATCGAGGCGTAGCGGGCGAGCTCCTCGACATCGGCATGATCGTAGGTGCGGATCATGATACCGTCGAGATAGCGGGAGAGCACCCGGGCGGTGTCCCGGATCGGCTCGCCGCGTCCCAGCTGAATGTCGCGGGAGGAGAGGAAGAGGGCGTGGCCGCCGAGCTGGAAGGCGCCGACCTCGAAGGAGACCCGGGTGCGGGTGGAGCTCTTGGCGAAGATCATTCCCAGCGTCTTACCCGCGAGCGGCTTGTCCCGGTAGTCGCCCAGCTTCATGCGGGCCGCCCAATCGAAAAGCGCGAGCAGCTCCGGTTTGCTGAAGTCGGGGATCGCGAGGAAATGGCGCGTCATCGGGTGGGGATTGTAGCCAGCCAATGGCCAATAGCCAATAGCCCGGTTTTCCTTTACGTTCTCCCGATGCACCGCCGCGCCGCATTCGCCCTCATCGCCCTGATCTTGGTTCCGATCCGCTCCGCGCTTGCCCAGCAGCCCGTGGTGGTGCGCGCGGCGCGGATGGTGGACGTGACCACCGGGCAGCTGGTGGCACCGGCCACCGTGGTGATCGCCGACG
>DASYVW010000287.1:0-5349 GCA_035936675.1 Gemmatimonadales bacterium | reverse complement strand
GTCGGCGGCGTACGGTCGGCGGCGGATGTCCATCAATACCTGAGGGCGGGCGCGTCGCTGGTCGCCATCGGCACCGGAGCGCTCGCCGACCCCCACCTCCCCGAGCGGATCATCCGCGACCTGGAACGCGGTTCCAATGGCTGAGCTCATCCTGGCTCTCGATGTGCCTCGGGGTGGCGACGCGCTTCGATTGCTGGACCGGCTGCCGGAGCTACGTTGGGTCAAGCTGGGTCCCATTCTGATGACGCGCGAAGGCCCTGCGTTGGTCCGCGAGCTAACCGGGCGGGGTCTGCAAGTCTTTCTCGACCTCAAGTGGCACGATATCCCGAATACCGTGGCCGGAGCGGTGACCGCGGCGCGCGAGATCGGCGTCGCTATGGCCACGGTTCACACCCTTGGAGGGAAGGCGATGCTCGAGGCGGCTGCCGTCGCGGCTGCCGGCCAGCTGGCGCTCGTGGGTGTCACCGTGTTGACCTCGCACGATGCCGCCTCGTACGCGGGGGCCACCGGCCGGAGCGAGGTCGATCTGACCCGTGAGGTCGAGCGGCAGGGGCTGATCGCGGCGGAAGCCGGACTACGTGGGGTGGTGTGCTCGCCGCTGGAGGTATCGCTCTTGCGTATGCGGCTCGGGCCTGAGCTCTATATCGTGGTGCCAGGCATCAGGCGTCGCTCGGACCCCAGCGCAGACCAGGCCAGGGTGACCACTGCAAAGGACGCTGTCAGCAACGGTGCGACCCATCTGGTGGTCGGCCGACCCGTGCTCCAAGCCGCCGATCCGGCCGCGGCGTTCGGGGAATTCATGAAGGAGGCGCAGTGCATCGGCTCCTGATCGCCTATGCCCTGATGGTGATCCCCGCCGGGGGCCTGGGGCAGGTTCCGGATCTCGGGGCGGCTGCGGAGCGGGCTCGCGCGGCCTGGTTCGCGCATAACGCTGCGACCCTGGTCGCCAATAGCCCGCGGCTTCTCATCCAGCTCCCCGGCGCCGATCCGTCGGTGGCGCTGGGTCCGGAACAGGCGGCGGCGCTGCTCGCCGACTTCGTGGCCCCAGCTCAGGAGGTCGAAACGGTGGTTCGTGCCGCCCGGGAGGTCGAGCCCGGCCGCGGCTATGTCGAGCTCCAACGTCAGTACCGGGTGGCGGGCACCCAGAACATCCGCGTTCAGATCCTCCTGCTGGGCTACCGGCTGGATCAGACAGGGTGGACTCTGGTCGAATTTCGAGTGGTTGGTTGACCCGGCTACCGTGCCGACGAGGAACGAGCCGCGGCCCGCCTGGCTGCCTCAGTCGAGGTGAACTGCACCGCGTTGTATAGATTCCATGCCTGGTCGGCGATGCGGTCGTAGAACAACTGATCTGGCTGGGTCTTTGCCTTCTCTGAAAGGCCCGCGCATAAGGTAGCGGCCATCAAGGAAACGGTGTCAGTCTGATTCATTGGGAACTCCTCTCGCGCTGTTGGTCAACGGGTTGCGTCGAGCATAGCATCAGTAGTAAGGGGTACCCAGACAGGTCACCAAACCACAGTTGGTTCGAGGTACCGAGTCACCCAATCCCCGTCATCCACTTTCACTTGCGTCTCTTTAGGACCCCTCCTATATTGCCGAGCTAGCCCTTAACCTGGCCCGGAGATACGAGTGAAGGTGCGTTCAAGCGTCAAGCCGATTTGCGAGCACTGCAAGGTCATCAAGCGACAAGGCGTGGTCCGCATCATCTGCAAGCGCAATCCCAAGCATAAACAGCGGCAAGGCTGATCATGGCGCGTATCGCAGGCGTGGACCTTCCTCGCGAGAAGCGCGTCGAGATCGCGCTTACCTACATTTTCGGCATCGGTCGCCCCACCAGCAGCCGCATCCTGGGCGAGACGGGCGTCAACCCGGATACCCGGGTCCGCGATCTGTCTGACGCCGAGGTGGCCCGGCTCCGCCAGATGATCGAGCGTTCGGTCAAGGTCGAGGGCGCGCTCCGTACCGAAGTGGCCATGAACATCAAGCGCCTGATGGACATCGGGAGCTATCGTGGCATCCGGCACCGTCGGGGTCTTCCGGTCCGGGGCCAGCGCACCCATACCAATGCACGGACCAAGAAGGGTCCGCGGCGTGCCATCGCCGGTAAGAAGAAAGTGACGAAGAAGTAAATGACCGCACCGGCACCCGTACCCGTACCCCCAGCCGCCCCGGCCAAGACGCCGAGCGCCAAGCGCGCCAAGAAGGTGGTCGATACCGAGGGGATCGCCCACATTTCGGCCACATTCAACAACCTGCTCATCACCATCACCGACATGCGCGGCAACACGCTCGCGTGGGGCTCGGCCGGCAAGGCAGGATTTAAGGGCTCGAAGAAGTCCACCCCGTTCGCGGCCACCGTCGCGGCCGAGAACTGCGGTCGTGAGGCCATGAACCTCGGGCTCCGGCGGGTCCATGTACGGGTCCAGGGCCCCGGCAGCGGGCGTGAGTCGGCCATTCAGGCGCTTGCCTCAGTCGGACTGAGGGTCGTGTCGATCCGCGATGTCACCCCGATTCCTCACAACGGGTGCCGTCCTCCCAAGAAGCGCCGGGTCTGATAACGGCCAAACAGCTCACACTGGAGCTCTACTCTAAGTGACCATGACCATTGATTTGACTGGATTGGTGCGCCCGCATCTCGTCGAGATGACCAAGCGGGACGACAACCCGAACGCCGCCGAGTTCCGGCTCCAGCCGCTGGAGCGCGGGTTCGGGTATACCCTGGGCAACTCGCTCCGGCGCCTACTGCTTTCCTCGCTTCGGGGAAGCGCCGTCTGGGGGTTCCGCCTCGATGGCGTCGTGCACGAGCACCAGACGGTGCAGGGCGTGCTCGAGGACGTGCATCAGATCGTACAGCGGCTCAAAGCCCTGACCCTGGTGCTGGCCGAGGATGTGGACGATGCGGTTCTGCACATCCGCCGCGAGGGGGCCGGACCGGTCTACGCGCGTGACATCCAGGAGCACGGATCGGTCGTCGTGAAGAATCCCGATCATCTGCTCTTCACGCTCCAGGACGACCGCGACGTGAGCATGGAGCTGTACGTCAACAAAGGCCGCGGGTACGTCGAGGCCGAGATGCACCCGGCTGATCGCTCGCTGCCCATCGACCTGGTCCGGGTGGATGCCATCTACAATCCGGTCCGCCGGGCCAACTTCACCGTGGCGGAGACGCGTGTCGGCCAGCGGACCGACTACGACCGTCTGACCGTCTCGGTCGAGACCAACGGCACCATCACGCCGGAAGACGCCATCGCCTACGCTGCCGCACTGGCGCAGGTGCACTTCCAGTACTTCGTCGACTTCGGCAAGGTGCCCACCATGCGGGACGCCGGTGCCGCAGCTGGGGCGGGGGCAGGCAGCAACCTGCGCCAGCGGCTGGGACGGCCGATCGACGATTTCGGCCTTTCGGTGCGCTCGCTCAATTCGCTCAAGAACTCGAACATCCGGACGCTGAAGGATCTGGTCGAGTTTACCGAGGACGACTTGCTCAAGGTCAAGAATGTGGGCGAGAAAGCGCTGAGCGAGATCGCGGAGCTGTTGCAACGGGAAGGCCTGAACTTCGGCATGGGCTTCGAGGAGACTGATTCCGAGCTTCGGGTCGTCCGGCCCGGAGTCGCGCCGGTGGTGCAGCCGTCTACCGGGGCGGGGGACGGGATCTAATGCGGCACCGCGCCAAAGGCCGCCAGCTCTCCCGGACCTCGACCCACAAGCGGGCGATGCTCAACAACATGGCAACGAGCCTGTTCGCCCACGGCCGGGTCGTCACCACCGAGGCCAAGGCCAAGGAGCTGCGCCCGTTCGCCGAGAAGCTGATTACGCTGGCCCGGCGGGGCGACCTTCACGCGCGACGCATGGTCCAGCGGCGGATCAAGGACCGGGAGACGCTCGGTCTGCTCTTCCGTGAGATCGGTCCGCGGTTCGCCGCCCGGCCCGGCGGCTACACCCGGATTCTGAAGCTCGGCCATCGTGTGGGAGACGGCGCGGATGTGGCGCGGATTGAGCTCCTTGCCGAGTAGTGGCGCCCCTATCGCTGGAACAACAGAGGGGACCTTCGGGTCCCCTTTTTTCGGGCTCGGCGCGGGCCTACAATGGAATCAGCTGGCCTTCTTGATCCGATTACTCTTCAGACACTGGGTGCACACCCGAATCCGTTTGGGCGCGCCCTCAACCAGAACGCGGACCGTCTGGAGATTGGGATACCAGCGCCGTTTGCTTCGGTTGTTCGCGTGGCTGACATTGTTGCCGGTGACCGGTCCTTTGGCGCACACGGCGCATACCCGTGCCATAAGCTCCACCCTCTTTATTCGTGTCGTGACGCAGCGAGCCCGTAAAACTAACGAGCCCAGCCGGATGACACAACTCAGCCCCATTGCCGCCTGTGCCTAAAGCCCTCATCACCGGCGTGACCGGTCAGGACGGCTCCTACCTCGCGGAGCTGCTGCTCTCGAAGGGATACGAGGTCGTGGGTATGGTGCGCCGGACCAGCCACGACAGCTACGAGCGCATCGAGCACCTGCTCGACCGGATCGAGGTGGTCGCGGCCGATCTGCTAGACCAGCACTCCCTGACTGTCGTGCTCCAGGACACCAGGCCGGACGAAGTGTACAACCTGGCAGCGCAATCCTACGTGCCGACCTCGTGGACCCAGCCGGTCCTCACCGGCGAGTTCACCGCACTCGGGGTCACCCGGATTCTCGAGGCGATCCGGCTGGTGCACCCATCAGCCAGGTTTTATCAAGCCAGCTCCTCGGAAATGTTCGGGCGGGTGACCGAGACGCCGCAGAGCGAGACCACAAAGTTCTATCCCCGATCACCCTACGGCGTGGCCAAGGTCTATGGTCACTGGATCACGGTGAACTATCGGGAGTCGTACAATCTGTTCGCGGTCAGCGGGATTCTCTTCAACCATGAATCGCCCCGGCGGGGTATCGAGTTCGTCACCCGGAAGGTCACCGACGGCGTCGCGCGGATCAAGCTGGGGCTCGCCAACGAGCTCCGCCTTGGCAATCTCGAGGCCCGCCGCGACTGGGGCTTCGCCGGCGATTACGTCGATGCGATGTGGCGCATGCTGCAGCAGCCGGCGCCGAGAGACTATGTGATCGGGACCGGCCGGACCCACAGTGTGGGTGAGCTGGTGGACGCCGCGTTCGGGCACGTCGGTCTCGATTGGCGCAAGCACGTGGTCACCGACCCGAAGTACATCAGGCCGGCGGAGGTGGACCTGCTCCAGGCCGATCCTTCGAAGGCTCAGCGGGAGCTGGGCTGGACACCTACCGTGGGGTTCAACGAGCTGGTAGCGATGATGGTGGACGCCGATCTCACGCGTTTGCGCGAGCGTCGGTGAAAGATCGA
>DASYVW010000286.1:0-2193 GCA_035936675.1 Gemmatimonadales bacterium | reverse complement strand
CGCGCACTACGAGGTGCGCCGCGTAAGCCACAACGGCGGCATTCGCTGGCACTGCACCTGGGTCGATGTCAGTCCGACCCTCGGGGGCGAGGTGCTCGGCTTCGTCGAGATCCAATGACGGCGAGTCGGACGTCTACTTCGGCCCGCCGCGGCTGGGCCGCTTCCACGAGCGCACCTTTCACATCGAGGATGCCCTCGGCCGCCAGCACCGGCGTCCCTACTGAGAAGCGTACCTATGTCCTTAGACTGTTTTGTCACCCATGTCCTTGACCGTTCACTGGCGCCGGCGTACGTTTTTTCTCGCCGCGCCTTCGTGCTGGAGCTACATCACCCGCGAGATCCTGCCGGTGCTCGGCGGGCAAACCGGAAGGTGACAGCACGTAGTCCTGCGATTCACATACCCTAACCGTTTCAAGGTCAGATGCGATTTATCATTCCCCGCTTCCCGGCCCGGATCGGCCTCGTACTCGCCGGTGCTCTCGTGCCCGCCATCGGTCTGGCGCAGAAGGCGGCAACGCCCTCAGCGGTTCCCGCCCGCTCGGTCGCCGTGCTTGACGTCGCCCTCTATACCGCCGGCGCCAACACACAGGAGGCGACCGACACGAGCATGGCGGCCCTCGGCACCCGGATCCTCCGTGGCAAGCTCTCGGAGCTCCTCGGCGCCGCGCTGCTGGACTCGACCGCCATAGCGGGCCAGGCGAGCACCCCCGCCGCGCTCACCCTCGCCGGCGGCAGCCCGTGCAACGTGATCGTGGCGTGCGCCAAAATGGTGGGCCACCAGTTGGAGGCCTCCTGGGTGGTCATGGCCAAGGTGAGCAAGACGAGCAACCTCATCTGGCTGCTCACGGGCCAGCTCATCGACTTGAAGACCGGTAAGATCGTGATGGACGACACGACCGAGCTCAAGGGCGATCCCGGTCCGATGGTCCGCGCCGGCGTGCGCATCTTCGCGGAACGGGTCGCACGGACGGTGGCCCGAGGCTCTGAAGGTGCCGGTGCGCCGCTGGCGACGCCCCGGTGAGACTGGATCAGGCGAGAAGGGCGGCCGCGGCTCGCAACCCGAGCCCCCTCCCTTCTGTCGCACTTGGGCATACGTTCACTTATCCAGCGACGGTCTTGTGGCGCTTTGGTGTCGCACTGCTGTAGAAGGTAGGACTAACTCCGACATTTGAGTGAGTAAAGGGCGGCAAAGTCGGGCATGGAAGCCATCCAATCCCAGCATCGGGTGACACGAACTCGCATTTTGGTAGCAAGTTGCTGGAGTTTAGGTGCTTGTGACGGCCCCTCTGGATCAGGAGAGTCCTGGTTCGAGCCCAGGAGGGCAACTCGACGCGCGATGCCGGATGCCCGGTGTCGCGCTTTTGCCTATTTGCGGATGCGCGTCAGCACGGTTGAGGCTCGTCGCGCGTGACAACCCATACCCAGGTAATCAGAGCTCCTTGAAGTGGGAGGCGCAGCCATAGGAGTACTTCCTTCCACACTGGCGCCCTCGCTCCTCGCGCCAGAAGCAGCATTTGCACGTTTGCGGGGAAAACCGCCACCAACAGCAAGATCAGGCAGAGTCCCGCAGCCGGTCGCCAGCGTCTTCCCAGGACCCCCAACCCACCGAGCACTTCCGCAGCCCCGCTAAGATAGACCAGCACCCGCCCGTGAAGCAGGAACGGGGGTATGATGCGCAGGTAGTAGTCAGGCACGAGAAAATGCAGCGTGCCGGTCAGGATGAATACCAGACCCAGCGGCGCGGGTCTACGCCAGAATCTCATGTTACCGGTCGGCGGAGTGTCATGGTATCCGACTTTGCAGTGTGCCTCTCAAACTTGTCGCTCACAGTGTCGCTCGGGTGGATATCAGCCTGCTCCCCGCAGCACGTCGCGGAGCTCTTCCTGATGAGTCACGATTTCCACCTCACCCGGGACCTGGCGTATGGCAGCGATCCACGGCAGCATCTGGACGTCTACCGGCCGAGAACCCCGCGAACCGCCGCCCCGGTGGTTGTCTTCCTCTACGGCGGGCGCTGGCAACACGGTTCCAAGAACGAGTACCATCTGCTTGGCGAAGCGTTTACTCGGCGCGGCCTCGTGGCCGTCGTGCCCGATTACCGTCTGTACCCGCAAGTGCGCTTTCCTGAGTGGGTGGACGACGCCGCGAGTGTGGTACGCTGGGCTCGGGACAACGTCCAGCGCTACGGCGGAG
>DASYVW010000285.1:0-1938 GCA_035936675.1 Gemmatimonadales bacterium | reverse complement strand
CCTTCTTCGAGCCCGCGCCACGCTCTTCCCGCACGAGACCACCAGATGTGGTCGCGACTCAAGACATGGCTGGCGAGGAAGTGTCTGGGTCCAGGACATAGGTGACACCTGACAGGCGACTGGTGAGTCGGGACATGCGTGACAGTCCAGCGCATGTCGAAACACAGGGTGGCCGTCCTCAAGGTCGTCTCAGCTCAGTTGTCCGTCACCGCCGCGGCGTTGGAGTCCGGCATCAGCCGCGGGCATCTACACCGCCTCCTGCGCCGTTACCGCGAAGACGGCCTCGAGGCCGTCGAGCCGCGGTCGCGCCGGCCGCGCACCAGCCCCGGCCGCACGCCTGATGCCGTGCGCGACCGGATCATTGCCCTGCGGATCGAGCTCACTGCCCGGGGCCTGGACGCGGGCCCGGCCACCATTGCCTGGCACCTTGGGCGCGAGGGCCTGCCGGCACCGTCGACCTCGACCATCCGGCGCGTCCTCCACGCCGCCGGGCTGGTCGTGCCCGAGCCGCGCAAGCGCCCGCGCAGCTCCTGGCGGCGCTTCGAGGCCGCGGCGCCCAACGAGCTGTGGCAGTCCGACTTCACCCACTGGCGCCTGGCCGACGGGAGCGAGGTCGAGATCTGCTCCTGGCTCGACGACCATTCCCGCTACCTGCTCGCCTGCACCGTCTTCCGGCGGGTCGGCGGCGACGACGTGGTGGCCACGTTCACCGCAGCCGGCGACGCCCACGGCTGGCCTGCCGCCACGCTCACGGACAACGGATCGGTCTACACGTCCCGCTTCACCGGAGGCCGCAACAGCTTCGAGTACCTGCTCGCCTACCTCGGCATCCGCCAGAAGAACGGTGCGCCTGGCCACCCTCAGACCCAGGGCAAGATCGAGCGTTTCCACCAGACCCTCAAGCGGTGGCTCGGGCAGCAGCCGGCAGCGACCGACCTCGCCGGGCTGCAGGCCCAGCTCGAAGCCTTCCGCCTCGCCTACAACGAGCAGCGGCCACACCGGGCGATCGGCCGGGCCACGCCCGGCGAGGCGTACCGGGCCACACCCAGGGCGCTGCCGTCCGGCTCCGGCGTCCGCGGCCACTTCCGCCTCCGCTACGACGTCACCGACAGCCAGGGCGCCATCACCCTGCGGCGGGCCGGCCGCCTGCACCACCTCAAGATCGGCGCGGTCTTCGCCCGCCGGCGGGTCCTCGCCATCGTCGACGAGCAGGAGGTCATGGTCGTCGCCCTCGACACCGGCGAGATCCTCTCGACCCATCTGATCGAGCCTGATCGGCGGTACTGGCGCAACCAACGACGAGGCCCCGGCCGATGGCCGGGGCCTCAAGCGACCGGCTGATCGCATGTGTCGCCGATGTCGCGACTCATGTGTCGCCGATGTCGCGACTCATGACAATGGCGCGCCCGACAGGACTCGAACCTTCGATCTCCTGATCCAGAGTCAGGCGCCAGAATCTGGTCTCGCGAGCCATTACGTGAGCGTGAAGGACAGCGATCTCTGTCCGATTCCGGGATGAGTCAAGCGCACATCCCGGCACTAGTTAGGCGCATATCGTAATCCGCCAATAAATCAAGCGCCATCTGAGCCGTTGATCCCGAAACCGCCCGACGAGATGGGCCCAAGCGTGCGCATGCTCCGGAGTTCGAAAGCCTCTCTCTAGGTATCCATCTGGGTAGCGTCACGGATGCCATCGCCGCCCAGTGGGTGACATCCTGCCTCCATCAACCGCACCTGCCAGCCCCGATGCTGGCGATGGAGGACTCAGATGCGCTTCCTCTTCACGACCATCCCGGGCTCCGGGCACTTCCACCCCCTTGTTCCCACCGCCCAGGCCCTGCAGCGTCGCGGTCACGACGTGGCGTTCGCCGCGTCACCGACCTTCGCCCCGGCCATCGAGGCTGCCGGCTTCGAGGCGCATCCGGCCGGACCGGCCTG
>DASYVW010000284.1:0-2271 GCA_035936675.1 Gemmatimonadales bacterium | reverse complement strand
TTTGAGTCAGGTCGACGATCTCTGCCGGTCCTACCTGGACCTCAAGTACCACTTCGATCCGGCTGCCGCCAGCGCCGCCGGCCGGGTGGAGCTGGATGCCAGGCTGGGGAGCTTCGACCCGGAGACCATTCGGGCCCATCTGGCCGCGCTTCGTTCGATCGGCGGTGCAGCGGAGGAGCTCGAGCCGGCGGAGCTCCCGGACGAGATCGATCGTACCGCGCTGCTGGGGGAGATTCGCACGACCCTCCTCCGGCTGGAGCATGAGCAGCCCAACGTCAGAAATCCGAGCTTCTGGCTCGCCCACCTGTTTCAGGGTCTCTATGCGGTCCTGGCCCGGAGCGAGCCGGAACCTGCCGCGCGGGTCCCGGCGGTGGTGGCCCGGCTGAACGCCGCGCCGGCGTTTCTGGACGGGGCGCGCGCGACTCTCGAAAAGCCGCCGTCGGTCTTTGTGGACACGGCCATCGGCATGCTTGGCGGAGGCGGCGAGCTGATTGCTCAGGTGGTGGGTGTCTTCGGCCGAGCGGCACCGGACCTGAGTCGCGAGCTCACGCAGGCGGGGGAAGCCGCGCTGCGAGCCCTGGTCGGCTTCGGTGCCGTGCTGCGCGACGAGATCGAGCGGAATCCGGACCCGCACGCCTTCGCCATCGGCGAGGAGCAGTTCACCCGGCGTCTGTATCACGAGCACGCGCTGGGCTCGGGTCCCTCGGAGCTATGGCGGTACGGGCTTCATCTTCAGGAAGAGGTCACCCAGGAGATCGTGGCCCTGGCTCGCCGCCTCGACGACCGGCCTTGGCGCGAGCTGGTGAACGAGCTGCAGGATGATACGCCACCGGATGATCAACTGCTCACCGTGTATCGTTTGGAGCTCGACGCGGCGTGTGCATTCGTGAGCGACCGGGACCTCGTCGGTGTGCCGGAAGGCGGAGTCGAGGTCGTGCCCACACCGGGTTTCCTCAAGGCGCTCGTGCCGTTCGCGGCATATGACCCGCCACCGATCCATCTGGCGCAGCGCACGGGCCGGTTCTACGTCACCGAGCCGGACGCGTCGCAGCCGCCGGAGATCCGGGCGCGTCAGCGCCGGGGCCACTGCCGCCACTCCATCCCGGCGATGGTGTCGCACGAGGCATATCCCGGCCATCATCTCCAGCTGCTCACCGCCCAGGGGCTCGGCTCCGAGGTGCGGCGCCACATATGGAGCCCGGTTATGGTCGAGGGCTGGGCGCTCTACGCCGAGCAGTTGATGGACGAGGTCGGGTTCTACCGCACCGACGAGGCCCGGCTCTTTCGCCTGCTGAACCTGTTGTGGCGGGCCATCCGGGTGGTGCTCGACGTGGGGCTTCACACCCGCGGCATGACGCCGGCGGAGGCGGTGGATTACCTGGTCGAGCACTTGCCGATCGAACGGCCCAGCGCCGAGGCCGAGGTCCGGCGGTATTGCGCCTGGCCGACCTACCAACTCTCGTACGCGGTCGGGCGGCGCGAGCTGCTGCGGCTCCGCGACGCATACCGCGAGCGAGACCCGGCCGGCTACTCGCCGCGGAAGTTTCACGACGAGGTGATGAGATACGGAGGATTACCAGTAACGTTGGCGCGCTGGGGTATGGATCTCGCCGAGTGAACGGCCGGAACCGGAAAGGACCGACCGCATGAAGATCACCGTCTTGACCTATCTCGACAGCAAAGACGAGAACTCCAAGGACTACGAAGCCGTGGTCCCGCAGGTCGCCAAGGCACTGCGGACTCTCGGGCATCGGGTCTCGATTCTCGGCTCGCACGGGGACGTCAAGCGGCTCACTGCGGGCCTCTCGCGCCGAAAGCCGGACCTCGTCTTCAACCTCATGGAGATGTTCGGGGAGAATATCTTCGGCGACATTCCGGTGGCTGGGCTCCTCGACCTCTGCGGGCTCAAGTACACCGGCAGCGGGCCGGGGGAGCTGTACCTCAGCCAGGACAAGGGACTGACCAAGAAGCTTCTGGCCTTCGAGGACATTCTCTATCCCCGCTTCCTGGTGTTCTCCCGGGGCGAGGCGTTCGAGACCGGGGGCAATCTCCGGATGCCACTCTTTGTCAAACCGCTCCGTTCCGACTCGTCGCTCGGGATCGGCGGCAAGTCACTGGTGCATGACGCCGTGGCCTTGATGGAGCGGGTGGCCTACATCCGGAAGGAGCTCAACGACTCCGCCCTGGCGGAGGAATACATCGAGGGCCGCGAGTTCTTCGTGGGAGTGCTGGGGAACACCCAGGCGAAGGCACTCCCGCCGGTCGAGGTGG
>DASYVW010000283.1:0-2198 GCA_035936675.1 Gemmatimonadales bacterium | reverse complement strand
GATGCCGCCGCCTGCTTCCGGGAGATGATTGCGGATCTGGCGCGGGGACGCTTTGGGGGGTGGGCCAACCGGCTGGAGCGCTTCGCCGCAACCTACTCCTGCCGCGCTGCGGTCAAGGCCGGGCAGCGACTGGAGCAACGGGAAATGCGCGAGCTGCTGCTCCGGCTCTTTGCGACCGACCTGCCGCCACATGACGTACACGGGCGCGCCACGATCGTGCAGCTGCCCCGTGAGGAGCTGGAGCGCCGGTTTGGCCGGCGCTAAGGTTCCGGTGCTGGTCGGGCCCACCGCGGTAGGAAAGACGGCGGTCGCGCTCGCACTCACAGCACACTGGCCGCTCGAGGTGGTGTCGGCCGACTCGCGTCAGGTGTACCGCCGGCTCGACATCGGGACCGCCAAGCCGAGCCGAAAGGAGCGCGCGCGCACACCGCACCACGGTCTCGACCTGATCGATCCCGGTTCTCGCTACAGCGCAGGTCACTTCGCTCGAGATGCCGTCGGGTGGCTGACCGACATCCGCACCCGCGGGAAACAGCCGGTGGTGGTCGGCGGCACCGGACTCTACGTGCGGGCCCTGGTTGAGGGTCTTTTCGCCGAGCCGTCGCTGGACCCCGCAAAGCGACGCTCGCTGGATGCGTGGACCGCCAGACTCGAGCCGATAGAACTGCTCCGCTGGGCCTCCCGGCTCGACCCCGGCTTCAGGGGCGGTGGCCGCCAGCGCGCCGCCCGCGCCATCGAAGTGGCGTTACTCAGCGGCCACCCGCTTTCCTATTGGCAGCAGGCTGCACGCGCACGAGGGTCGCTCGACCCGTGGTACATTGTGCTGACCGTCCCCCGTCCGGTGCTGCACCAGCGGATTGCGCGCCGAGCCGAGGACATGGTCCGCCGAGGCTTGATCGAGGAAGTGGCGTCGGTGCTCGCCGAGGGGCACGCCCCCAACGCGCCGGGTCTCGACGGTATCGGCATTCGCGAAGCGGTCGAATATCTCCACGGACACCGAGGGCGCGAGACAGTGGCGGCAGCGATCACCGTCGGAAGCCGGCAGTACGCCAAGCGGCAGGAAACCTGGTTTCGCCACCAGCTTGCAGGCAATGTGCTCATGCTGGACGCCACCAGGCCGCCGGAAAAGCTCGCGCGAGAGATCGTTGCCCTGTGGGAGCGGTACGACAAGCAACGCCCACTCGCTCACAGCGCAGAGCCACTATGAGGATCGGCATCACCTGTTATCCCACCTACGGCGGATCCGGCGCGGTCGCCACCGAGCTGGGTCTGGACCTGGCCCGGCGGGGCCATCAAGTGCATTTCATCACCTATGACTCGCCGTTCCGGCTCCGGGGATACTCGGAGCGGGTCTTCTTTCATCAAGTCGAGACCCGGATGGGGCGGTATCCCCTCTTCGACCACTTTCCCTACACGCTAGCCCTCGCTTCGAAACAGCACGAGGTGGTTCTCCGGGAGCGACTGGACCTGCTGCACGTGCACTACGCCATTCCCCATGCCACGACGGCATACTTGGCGCGGGAGATGCTCGATGGCGAACGGTCGCTCCGCTTCATCACCACGCTGCACGGGACCGACATCACGCTGGTCGGTCAAGAGTCGAGCTTCTACGCCATCACCAAGTTCTCTATCGAGCAATCGGATGGCGTGACCGCAGTCTCGAGCTATCTCCGCGACGAAACCTATCGCGCGTTCGGCTGCGTGAGCTGCGATGTCAGGGTCATCCCCAATTTCGTGAACCTCCAGGAGTACCGGCCGTCCGAGCCGGGCTGCCGGGCGCAGATCGCGCCAAGTGGGCACAAGGTCATCACCCACGTGTCCAACTTTCGTGAGGTGAAGCGGGTCAAGGACGTGGTGCGGGTATTCGCCAGGATCCGGCGAGCCATGCCGGCGACACTCGTCATGATCGGCGACGGGCCGGAGCGGGTCGATGCCGAAAGCGAGGCGCGCGAGCTTGGCGTGACCCAGGATGTTCGGTTCCTCGGGCGGCTGGACTCGGTCGCTTCGGTCCTCCAGGCCAGCGACCTCTTTATTCTCCCCTCCCAGACCGAGTCGTTTGGGCTGGCCGCACTCGAGGCGATGGCCTGCGGGGCGCCGGTGGTGGCCAGCCGGGCGGGAGGATTGACCGAAGTGATCGACGACGAGGTGAACGGAATCCTCGAGCCGGTCGGTTCCGTCGAAGCGATGGGCCGAAGGGC
>DASYVW010000282.1:0-13573 GCA_035936675.1 Gemmatimonadales bacterium | reverse complement strand
GGCGAGCGAGAGAAGGCATGCGGATTCCTTGAGGAAGAAGGCGCGGCGAATCTAGGTAGTTATTCAGCCCGCCGAAAGAGCAACGCCGCGTTGATCCCGCCGAAACCGAAGGAGTTGCTGAGGAGATAGTCGGGTGCGAGGTCCAGACCCGGACCAGTGACATGCGTCAGGTCGCAGGCCGGGTCGGGCAGATCCAGGTTGACTGTCGGTGGAATCCAGCCGCGGCTGCTGGCCAGGGAGCAGATGGCCGCCTCGATGGCCCCGCTCGCGCCCAGCGCATGGCCGTAATACCCCTTGGTGCCGCTGAAGGCCAGGCGGTAGGCATGGTCCCCGAATACCTGCTTGACCGAGGCGGTCTCCGTCGGATCGTTCAGCGGGGTGGACGACCCGTGCGCGTTGATGTAGCCGACCTCGTGCGGGGCCGCGCGTCCCTCGGCCAGGGCGTTCCGCATGGCGCGGGCGGCTTGCCGTCCATCCGGCCGGGGCGCGGTCATATGGTGGGCGTCGTTGGTCAATCCGAAACCGCAGACCTCGGCATACACCGGCGCACCCCGGGCGAGCGCGCGGCCGCGTTCCTCCAACACCAGCACCGCGGCGCCTTCGGCCATGACGAATCCGTCGCGCCCGGCGTCGAATGGTCGGCTGGCCCGGGCCGGATCGTCGTTGCGGGTGGACATCGCTCGGATGATGGAGAACGCACCGAAACACAGGGGGGCGAGCGGCGCCTCAGCACCACCAGCCACCATGACGTCCGCCTCGCCACGCACGATCGCTCGAAACCCCTCGCCGATCGCGATGGAGCCGGATGCGCAGCTCATTCCGTTGGTCGAGTTGGGACCGGTGAAGCCGAACTCGATGGCGATGTTGCAGCTGGCGGCCCCGGCGAACACTGTGAGCGCCAGACCAGGATCGACGGCCTTGGGTCCCCCGGTCATGAACTGGCGGTACTGGCTCTCGCCGTGGGCAACTCCGCCGAGCGCGGTACCCATCATGGCCCCAACGCGGTCGGGGTCCTCCCGCGCCGGAATGAGGTGCGCGTCGGCCAGGGCCATGCGGGTGGCCGCGACGGTGAACTGAGAGAAGCGGTCCAGCCGGCGGGCGCGACGCTCCTGCATATGGTCCGTCGCGACGAACTCGGCGACCTCCCCTGCGATCCGCGATTTGAACAGGGAGGGATCGAACCGGGTGATGCAGCGTACGGCCGACTCGCGCCGGCGGAGCCCATCCCAGAGCCCCTCCACGCCGAGGCCGATGGGAGTGATGGCACCGATGCCGGTGACGACGACTCTACGCTGGTCCATGAGAGATCCCTTCCTCCACATGCCTCGCGATCCCGGCGAGAGTCCGCGACGCTATTCCATGTATGAACACCGGCCCAATCACCAGAGACGCCGCTGCCCGACCGACCAGCGGCCACCGGGGCCCCTGCCAATCGTGCACGATCGTCACTTCGGTGCCCCCCTCGATCGGGTCGAGCCGCCACACGACGTCCATGCCGGCGGTGAGGCCTCGCACGTGACGGTAGCGGACTGCCCCTTCGCCCGGATCGATCCACATCTCCGACACCCACCAGGTAGGATAGTTGAACCGCCCGAATGGTCGCCACGCAGCCATCTCGACCAGACCACCGTCGGGCCGTCGCTCCAGCATCCGCACCCAGCGATAGTGACTGAGTAGCGCCGGCCATTGTTCGACGTCCATTGCCGCACGAAAGACACGCTCCACCGGCGCCTTTATGCGTAGACTATCCACGGTGCGCATTAATTCCCCTGGGGCACCCAGGTGGCCACCAGCCGGAACCCGGGCCTCCGATCCACTCGGCCGGCGACGCCGGCTTCCGCCAGCAGATTCTCGAGCTCGGGCCGGGTAAAGCCGCGCCGGAGGGAAGTCATCCCATCGGCGACGGTCACTGGATCGAACCGGAGCAAGCGCGCCCCGCACCAGTAGGACGGCGGAGCGAGCGGATGGCGGCGTAGATCGGCCAGGATCACGGCCCGGCGAGCAAGCCGGTCGCAGGTACGGACGAGGTGCACCACCGACGCATGGGTGAGATGATGCGCCACCTGGCTGACCAGCACGATGTCCACTCCCTTGTCCCGCACCGGCGGTGCGCCCGCACAGGCGACGGCTGTGGTCAAGCCGCTGCTTCGAGCGAGGGCCGCAGCCGAGCGGTTCAGCTCCAGCCCGATTGGAACCACGCGAATGCCCCGGGCTGCTCCCCAACGCACCGCTGCCCGCGGCAAGTCTCCGAGTCCGGTGCCGAGGTCGAGCAACGAGAGCGTGCTTCCGGCCGGGACGCGGCCCAGCGTGCGCGCAAGGCCAAAGCGCACGGCCGCCGCACCGCCGAACCAGCGGTTGGCTCGGGCGATGTTTCGCAACGATTCGGCCACCGCCGCCGGGTCGGCATCCGGCCGGTCCAATAGCTCGGCACCGACTCCAGTGATGGAAAGGACGCTCATTTTTATCCTAGTGCGGCGTAGCCGCCGCGATAGAAAAGAAGCGGGCGTCCGTCGCTCGTTGCTCCGCCAACCACTTTCCCCACTACGATCGTGTGATCACCAGCCTCGTACTGCGCTTGACTGTGGCATTCGATGTGGGCCAGGGCGCCGTCGAGCAGTATGAGGCCGTCGGGGCTCAGATGGTACCCGACGCCGTCGAAGCGATCGTCATGCTCGTCGGAAAACCGTCGGGCCAGTGTCTCCTGCGGGCTGGAGAGCACGTTCACCACGAATTCACCGGCCTTGAGGATGGCATCGTGCATGTCGGCCTCGCGGTCTACACAGACCGAGATGAGGGGCGGGCGAAGCGAGACGGAGGACAGGCTGTTCGCGGTCATGCCGATGGGGCGGCCATCGGGGGTGACCACTGTCAGGATCGTCACGCCGGTGGCGAACCGCCCGAGCAGCTGGCGGAACTGGGCGGGATCGATCTCGGGCGCGCTCACAGAATCATCCGCGCCATGAAGACCGGATTCAGGACCTCTCGCGCGGGCACGAAACCGCCGGCCAATCCGATGACCGTGTGTGCCATACCCTCATGACGGCCGAGCCGTGATACCCCCCGATCGAACAGCCGGGGGAAGCGTAGCGCGTAGTCGATCATGCGATCGATCACCCACTTGCCTGAAAACACCCGCCGGCGCAGTCGCGGGTATTCGACGAGCCGATCAACCGTGATAGGTCCAGGCCGGCTCAATGCCGCAGCCGCCGTGTCCGCCACCAGCTCGGCTCCTCGAAGCGCGCAGTAGATCCCATCGCCCGTGGCGGGATCGAAGAAATCGGCGGCATCGCCCACCAGGAGTGCCCCCGGCGCAATGACCTTGGCAGACCAGACCGCGAACGGGCCAGTGACGAGAATAGGCCGCACCACCTCGCCGGCTTCGACCCGTTCCCGTACCCCGGGAAACTCGCCCAGCGTTTCAGTGAAGAACCGCTCCACCCCGCCGCGTGCACCAGCGGCACGTTCCGAAGGAACAATCAGAGCGACATTGGTCTGATCGTGCCCGATCTGGTTGAGACCCATGTACGCATACTCGCGAAAATGGAGCTCCGCCGACGGGCCCATGCCCGATACCCGAGCGACGTGGGCAACGAAAGCCATGCGGCGGGAGGTACCATAGTGGCGGCGCCCAAGCCGTCGCGCCACGACTGACCGCAGCCCGTCGGCCCCCACTGTGAGCCGTGCTCGCAGAGAGTGCCGCTGCCCCGTGTGGTCGCGGACGACGGCTCCGGCCACGCCGCCCTGATCATACAGCAGTTCTTCGACGCAGGTTCGCTCCAGAACAGCTGCACCGGCCCCGCGGGCAGCGGCCAGTAACTCGTTGTCCAGGATTCGACGCGAGATCGAGAGCCCGGTGGGCCGGAATGGGTGGTGACCGCCCAGGGCAAACTTCCCATGCGCCGTGGCCCCGCGGGGTCCCGTCACCTTCATCCCTTCGAGCGGAAAAGCGCCCGCCCTCTCGAGGATTTCCACCACCCCGAGGCGCGCCAGGATGCGAACCGCTTCCGGGCTCATATACTCCGAGCACGCCTTGTCCCGGGGAAAGGCGGCGCGATCGACTACGAGAACGGAAATCCCGGATCGGGCCAGAAACGCGGCCGTGGCGCTGCCGGCCGGCCCCGCGCCCGCGATGAGGACATCCACCTGCCGTGGGAGATCAGTCAAGCCACCGCCAGGACACCAGAGCCACACCCGCCGCAAACGCGGTCGCGAGGAAGTTCACCATGTCGTTGTCGAGCCACTGGACCCCTCCCCTCAACACGGTCGGGCGCCCACAGCGGTGAACGCGCCACTCGCTGGCCTCGTCGCACGTCTGGCAATGGAAGCGGCCCTGAAGCACGGCGCCGAGCACGGAGTCCACCACCATCCCGGAAAAACCTATCAGCGTTCCCGCCGGAATCATCGCCACTGTGCCGCTTAGCAACGCTCCGGTGGCTGAGACGATCAGCGCTCCCAGCGCACCTCCAGCCGACCCCATCAGGGTCATGCCGCCGCTGGTTCCCGGGGGCACGATCCTTCCGAAGCCAAGGAGGCGCGGACCCATACCGCTCCGGGTCCCGAGCGACGTAGCCCAGGTGTCGGCGGCCGCAGCCGCCAGTGTCGCCGTCACCAGCCAGATCCCCAGCTCGCCGGGTGCGGCCAGGGCACCAACCGCGGCGGCGCCACCATTGGCATACACCTGCCAGAGGTCGCGCCGGTCGCTCTTGGGGTCGAGCTGAACGAGCGCGCGCTGGGGCCCGACCCGGGATACCAGGTTGCTCGAAATGAAGAAGGCGGCCAGCACCGCGCCGCCATTCCAGCCGGTTCCATAGAGTACCAGGGTTCCCACCGTCCATGCCGCCACCGCGCCCGACAGCGTCAGCGTGCCGGCCCGCCACGCAATCCAGGCGACACCGGCCCCGACCGTTGCCGCGAGCGGCAGCGGCAGCAGGCTCAGTCGCCCCTCGCCTCCGCCCGCAGCGCTGCGAGGATCCGAGCGCGCAGTTCGCCGGGGCAGGTCTCGCGACGAGCCCGAGTCTCCAGCATGACGAAGAAGCTCTCCTCGAAGCGGGAACAGCTGAAGCAATGCTGGCAGCGCTCCAGATGATCCCGCATCTCCGCAACCAGGTCCTGGGTCAGCTCCCGCTTCAGGTAATCCTGCATATGGGCCAGGGCCTGCTCGCAATCGATCCGGCTCATGTCCGGCTCTCCCGGGCCTGGATATAGCCCATCTCGACGGCATGAGAATACAGTTCCGCCTGGAGCTGCCGGCGGGCGCGAAAGAGCCGGGACTTCACCGTGCCCACCGGGATCTTCATGGTATCGGCGATCTGGCTGTAGGTCATTCCTTCTATGTCGCTCAGGGCGAGTACTTCCCGGAAGTCGGGTGGCAGGGCGTCGATCGCCTCGAGCACCTTGTCATCCACGATCTGAGAGAAGAACGTGCCTTCCGGGTCGCTCTCCTGCATGGAGCGGTACAGCGCATGGGGCTCGACGGCCTCCAGGTCCATCGCGATCGGCTCGTGCTTGCGGCGGCGATAGTCATTAATGAAGGTGTTTCGGAGGATCGTGAGCAGCCAGCCCTTGGCATTGGTCCCCGGACGGTACTGCCGCCATGACCGGTAGGCCTTGAGCATGGTGTCCTGGACCAGGTCTTCGGCCTGGCTGGGATCGGCCGTGAGCCGCAGGGCCACGCGGTACAAAGCATCGAGATGTGGCAGGGCCTCATCATCAAACGAGCGTCCTGCTTCGGTAGGCTCCGCCATAGGGGGAATGTACCCCGCGCAAGCAACGCAGGCACCCCCTGGCTCACGCGCCTCAGGCGGGGTATGTTCCGCGCCGAATCCCGTGCCCAAGCCTTCCGTCGCTGCACTCATTCCCCTCAGCCTGCTCGAGGCGATCCGCAACCTCGACACTCCGGTCGAAGACGGGCTGGACGAGCTTGCCGAAGAGATCATGGTCCGGAGACTCGGCCTGAGCGCTACGGTCGCGGCTCAGATTCAGCGCTACCGCCTGAGTGCCGCAAAGGGACTCGGCGTGGACCTGGACGAGACGGTTTCGGTGTTCCGGCTGGTTGGCAGGCGGCCCGACGCGGCCCTCGTCTTTGCCGACGCCGGCCGGCGGGCTGCCCGCTACGCCGCCAAAACGCGGGGTCGCTCCTCCCGCACACTCGTCAAGCTATCGCCCCGGCCGTTGGCCCGGCGGCTGGCTCTCAGAAGCGTGGCGCGGCTGACCCGGTCGATCTTCAACGGCGACCTCAAGGACCGCGGAGATGTGGTCGAGGTCAGAATGAGCGCACCGCTCTCGATTGTGGCGCTGCCGGCCGGCGAGGCCTGCCTGTTCTACGGCTCCGCCTATCTCGAGATGCTGCGTAGTCTCACCGGCTTCGAGGGCGCGCTCCTGCACGCGCACTGCCGGTCCCGCGGCGATGCCGACTGCCACTGGCACACCGCGGTCGCGGAGGTCTACGAGTGATCGATCTGGCCGAGCTGAGACAGGCGCTGGCCGGCGCTGACCTGGATGGCTGGCTTCTGTTCGACTTCCACGGGCTCAACCCTGTGGCCGCCCGGGTGCTCGACCGAACGGGGATGAACACCCGCCGCTTGTTCGTCCTGTTGCCGCGGGAGGGGGAGCCGGTCGCCATCGCGCACAAGATCGAGCTCCAGGGGCTGGAGAAGTTTCCCGGCCGGGTAATTCCCTATGCGCGCTGGAGCGAGCTGCACGCCGCGCTTGGCTCGCTGGTGGCGGGACGCAAGCTGGCGATGGAAGTCTCACCGGAAGACGCGGTGCCCTATCTCGACCGGGTGCCCTTCGGGGTCGTCGAGCTGCTCCGCCGGCTGGGGGCCACCGTGGTGCCCTCCGGCGCGCTGGTCTCGCGGTTTGCCGCCCGGTGGAGCCGGTCGGAGGCGGAGGACCATCGGGCCGCGGCGGAGATCCTTGCCGCGGTCGCTCGGGAAACGCTGGCTCGGGTGGTGCGCCAGGGTGGCGATGGGATCACCGAGTCCGCCTTGCAGGCGCAGGTGGTCGCGGCGGTGGAGGCTCGCGGCTTGGTCTTCGATGATCCGCCCATCGTGGCATTCGGGGCCAACTCAGCCAACCCGCACTACGAACCGAGTCCTCGGGCGACGCTTCAAGGCGGTGACGTGGTGCTGCTCGATCTCTGGGCCGGCCGGAGCCGCACGACCGTCTTTGCCGATCAAACCTGGATCGGATTCGCCGGCAGCCGGCCGCCGCAGCAGGTGATCGAGGTCTGGCGCACCGTGCGCCAGGCACGGGACGCGGCCATCGAAGCGATCCGTCGAGCGGCGGCCGACCGCCGTCCGATCGCTGGTTATGAGGCGGACCGCGCCGCGCGAATGGTGGTCGAGCGCGCGGGATATGGCGACGCCTTCGTTCACCGGACCGGGCACTCGATCGACCGCGACCTGCACGGGTCGGGACCCCACATCGATGATTACGAGACTCACGACGACCGGCAGCTCATTCCGGGCATCGGCTTCTCGGTCGAGCCGGGGATCTACCTGCCGGGTGCGTTCGGCATCCGGAGCGAGGTGAATGTCTACTGGGCCGAATCGGGACCCGAGGTGACGCCCCGAGAGCCGCAGGTGGATTTGATCACACCCCTTACCAACTTTCCGTTTCCGCATTAACATCGCGGTCTCATTGCCGGTTACGAGGCCGCGACACGGCATTGACGGTCCGTCGGGAAACACATTTGATCCAGCCAAATTTCACGCCACGCACGTGCAGCTCATACTGTACGACGGGCCGTCGAGGCCGGTGGTGTTTCAACGGGCAACTTTTTGGGTTTCAGAGAGTTACATCCGGGGTCCTGGGTGGACATGTTGCCGTGACTTTTCCTTGACACGCGATTTTTGCTACTTCATATTAGGCCTCCGACCGGGCCGCGGTCGGCGCAATCGCGTCTCACGCATGTTGTTATTACGCTGTCCCCATTCACAAATGCAGCCTGTCACTCCACGCAGTCACATCCCGAGGTAGGCCCTCTGGGCCGACAGGGGAGGTGTGTGCCCCTCCCGCTCCAAGCTGGCAGTAATCGCAGGTCCACGCCTTTGGAGGACGTTTCCATGAAGCAAAGCTGTGTCAGCGCCTTCGCACGCGCCGCGCGAGTGCTCGCGTTCGCGGCAGTCGCTCTCGCCTGGGGCGCGGGGTCGCTCCTCGCGCAGGGCTCGACTGGTAAGATCGAAGGCAGGGTGCGCGACCAAGCGGGCGCGCCCATCGCCAACGCGCAGGTATTTATCGTGGGCACGGCGTTCAACGCGCTCACGAATCCCCAGGGCTACTACTTCATCAACAACGTACCCGCCGGCACCTACAACGTCCGGGCGGCCTTTATCGGCTACAAGTCGACCCAGGTCGACGGCGTGAAGGTGCTCGCGGGTCAGACCATCACGGTCGACATCCAGCTCGAGCAGACGGCGGTCCAGATCCAGGAGATCACCGTCGTCACCCAGACGCAGCCGCTGGTCCCGCGAGACGAGGTCACCTCGAAGCAGCGGATCGACGGCGAGTTCACCAGCAAGCTGCCGGTGGACCGGCTGAACAGCGTGCTGATTCTCCAGCCGGGTGTCGTGGCGGCGACTCCGAATGGCAACACCCTGTCCATTCGTGGCGGCCGCACTGAGGAAGCGGTGACGTATATCGACGGCGTTCCGGTCAGCGCGGGCTATCGGGGCGAGTCTCGCGTCGGCTCCGCGGGCACCGAGATCGTCTTGTCGCCTACCGCGCTGGAGGAGGCGTCGGTCACCACTGGCTCCTCGTCGGCAGAGTTCGGCAACGCCCAGTCCGGCGTGATCTCGATCCAGACCAAGACCGGCGGCAGCAGCTACACCGGCACGGTCAACTATGAGACGGACGAGCCGTTCGGCGCCAACCACAGCCTCGGCCTCAACCGGGCCACCGGGTCCTTCGGCGGGCCGATTACCCGGAACTTCACCTTCTTCCTCTCGGGGGCGTTGCAAGGCCAGAATTCGGTCGAGAGCGGGTTCGATAGCCAACGATTCCCGCTCTACGTGCAAGCGGGCCTCGACACCACGGTCTCGGTGCCGAGCGCGCTGAACGATCCCACCGCAGACACGACCCTGGTCCCGGTCTACAACTATGCCATTTATCGCGGTGAGTGCAGCGATAACGCGAGCAGCACCAATCCCGATATCGCCAACAACTACGGGGTGAGCTGCCGCGGCATCCGGGTTCCGTCGTCTGCCCGCTCGGAGTACCAGCTCCAGGGCAAGCTGAACTACTCCTTCGGGACCGGCTCGCGCGTCGCCTTCACGGCGATGACCAGTCAGAACCAGGGCCGCACGTTCCGGGAAAACCTGAGCAGCCCCGGGCAGTTCCTGACCTACGGGTCGCTCTATAACCCGCAGAACCTCCCGGCCTTCCGGAACTATAGCAAGGTCTTCACCCTCAACTGGACCCAGAACCTCTCCCGTTCTACCGAGCGGGCGCTGGCCTTGGAGACCTATCTCTCCTACCAGCAGGACCGCACCATGCAGGGTCCGATGACCCGGGAGACCGAGCTCGGCAGCCGTAATCCCTTCGGCGGGTTCCTGATCGGGCCGATGGACTTTCTGTTCAACTTCGACAACTTCCCCCTCGACGATCAGCTGCTCCAAAACTACCGGACCAACACGCTGGGCAGCCGGCGCTCGCCGTATGATCTGGAGAGTCCGGCGCAGTACGCCGTCGTCGACCAGTGGCGCAACAACGCGTACGGATTGTACAACCGCGACGAGATCGCGTCGGTCCTGTTCCCCGAGTCGGGTGGACCGGCCGGAAGCGAGCGCTATTCCAACCGGCTGATCCTGTATCGGGAGAACCGGATGATCGGGAAGGCGAATCTCGACTGGCAATTCGACCGCTACAACCGGCTCAAGCTGGGCGGCGAGTTCACCGGCTACAAGATCGACAGCTACTCATCGTCGCTGGAGAACCAGGCGTTCTCGGACTTTTATCGCGAGAAGCCGATCCGGTACAACGTGTTCGCGGAAGATCGTCTGGACCTGGGCGACGTGGTGGTCGTCGGCGGTCTGCGCTACGACTTCTACGACACCCGGGCCCGCCGCTGGGTGGGGTTCCCCCGGATCTCGACCAATCCGGCGTTTAATCCCGCCGACCCGAATGCGTTCTTCACCAATGACTCACTCTTCCCGAAGGACAAGAGCCATAATTACATCAGCCCGCACATCCAGGTCTCGTTCCCGGTCACGGACCGGACCAACTTCCGGCTGTCCTACGCCCACCAGGTGCAGGCACCGGATTTCGGGGTCGTCCTCCAGGGCATCAACACTGACATTGCCACGACCAATACCAACAACTTTTATGGGTCCGATCTCGGCTTCGGCAAAACCATCACGTTCGAGTTCGGCGTGAGGCATGCGTTCAGCGACGACATGGTGCTCGACGTCGCGGCCTACAACAAGGACAACCTCTCCAACGCCGCCGGCCGGCTGGTCTCGCGCTTCGACCCGCTCCAAGGCAACAACCAGAATATCCGGATCATCACCAACGCGGACTTCGGCAATACCCGCGGGGTGGACGTCCGGCTCGACCGTCGTTTCGGCAACCTGTTCAACGGCACGCTGGCGTACACCTTCCAGCAGGCCAAGAACACCGGTTCGGATCCGAATACCTATCTCGACTTCGGCTCCCGGGTCCTGAACCAGGTCTCCGGCGGCAACCAGCCGCCGCCGCAGGCGATCCTGCCGACCGACTTCAGCCGTCCGCACAACCTTGCCCTCGCGGCGGCACTCAACTTCCCGAACGACTGGCAGCAGGGCTCGATCGTCGGCTCGATTCTGGAGAACGCCGGCCTGTTCGCCACGTTCCGCTACACCAGCGGCACGCCGTTCACCCGCTGCGCCTCGGACGCGGACGAGACCGTGGTCTCCGGCGACAACTGCGATGCCTTCTTCCCCGACCCACTCAACAGCTCGCGTCTGCCCGCCTTCAAGGAATTGAACCTGCGGCTCACCAAGGGATTCGGCATCGGTGGGCTGGACCTGACGGGGTACGTCGAGGCGCGGAACGTCCTGAACTTCAAGAACGTGATCCAGGTCTTCGCGAACACCAATGACGTGGCGAATGCCAAGGAGGAGCAGAAGAACTTCGCGGCGGACAGCGCCGATTACTCCAACGAGGCGGAGGCCTCCGGGGTGTTGGCCACCGACGGTTCCATCGACCTCAGCTTCGGTGGCGCCACCGATCCGCGGACTGGGTGCGGCGGCTGGGTCAACCAGGGCGGCGATCCCGCGGCCCCGAATTGCGTCGCTCTCATCCGGACGGAAGAGCGGTTCGGCAACGGCGATCACGTCTTCGATCTCGCCGAGCAGCGCCGGGCCTCAGATGCGTTGTATTACACCGTCCGGGGGATTCACAACTTTACTAGCTCCCCACGCCGCATGCGGCTGGGGGTTGAAGTGAACTTCTAGGCCGCAAGGTGTGCCGGGCCGGCGGGCCATGCGGCTCCGCCGGACCGGCACGCCCTCGCCATTTTTCACCTGAGAGAGGACGCAATGCACTCCTTCTTGCGTAAGAGAAACCTGCTGTTCACGGGCCTCTTCGCTCTGGCGGTAGCGGCGGTGGCGCCGTCCACCGCGACCGCGGCTGCCACCGCGGCCGTGAAGCCGAAGCCCGGCGCCAAGTCGCGTGGCTTCCGGCTGTTTGCCCGGTCGCTGGGGGCCGTCACGATCAACCGGATTTACTGCGGGCTCGCGGGCGACGGGGAGGTATGCAAAGACTCGACCAACTCCTCTGTCATCGGTGGCGGGTTCTGGCCCAAGGGCACCGCGGACCAGTACGTCTTCAACTCCGGCCTCCAGATCGCGGGCATCATCGGCGTCGACGCAAATCCGGAATGGGCGGGTGACACCACCGGGGCCTTCTTCTTCGACCCGAAGGGCACCACCCAGCACGGCGAACAGGTCGAGCCGATCTATAACACCACCAACCCGGATGACGCTGCCTTCATCAGCGATACAACGGCTACCTGTAACGATGTCTGTCGGGCGGCGAAGGTCCCCCTCGGCGACGTCAATGCGGACCTGTTCTTCCCCCTGCTGCAAGGCCGGGCCGCGGCTTCGCAGGGCGACGTGTGGTGGCTCTCCTGGGACGGCAACCCAGCGCTGACGGCCGGCCGCCCCCACCCCCTTGGTATCCTGGTCGAGCAGCGCGGCATGGGGTGGAACTTCCCCAAGGGGAACGAGGACATCCTCTACTTCCTCTATACCTTCTATAACGTGACCGCCCGGGACCCGGCGGTGTACACCGCCGCGGGGGCGCGCCCGGGCATGGCGCAGATCCTGGCTCGCCAGGGCGCCGTCTTTCAGGACAAGAACGAGGCGGCCTTCGGCATCCAGATTCCGGATGGCGGCTACACCATCGACAACCTGTTCGCGGCGTTCTCGGCCGACATGGACGTGGCCGAGGCCGGGGCGAACTTCTCCTCCGTCAACGTGCCGTTCGCACTCGGCTACGTGTATCAGCACCAATTCGCGCCGGCATCCGGCTGGACCTTTGACCCGACCATCTTCGGCCCGCCGCTCTTTGCCGGCTCGGGCTTCGTCGGTGTGAAGTATCTCAAGAGCCCGATCGTGGCCGGGGCAGAGGTGGGACTTACGCTGTTCAGCAACACGATCAACGGCGGCGCATTCGACGACGCCCAGAACACCACCCAGCTGTTCCGGTACCTCTCCAATAACATCAACCCGGCTGCCGGTGACGCTCCCTGCAACACCGGGAACCCGCAGCTGACCAAAATCTGCTTCGTCAACAACACCGCGCCCGACGACATGCGGTTCTTCCAGTCTTCCGGCCCGCTGACACTGGCGCCGGGGCAGTTCGGCACCATCGCGGTGGCGTACATCTTTGCAGGACCGGTCATCACCGGGTCCTGCGTTGGCCCGGGCACCTGCGATCTCACTCCCGGCGATCCGACCCGGCTCAGCAGCCTGGCGACGGCGGACAATGCCAACCCAGTAGACTCGGTTGCGGGCTTCAGGGGGTACACGTCCGATGTTGACGGAAACGGCAAACCCGATCAGGGCGAGTTCGCGGCACCGGTCACGGGGTCGCTGCTCGACAAAGCTCTGGTAGCCCAGCAGGTGTTCAACTTCAAGTTCCTGCTCCCCTTCTCGCCGGAGGCGCCCGACTTCTTCCTGATTCCCGGCAACAACCAGGTGACGGTGCTGTGGCGGCCGTCGGCGACCGAGACCACGGGCGATCCGTTCTTCGAGGTCGCGAACGCGCCGGTCATCACCGATCCGGTGACCGGCGTGCCGGGCCCCAATCCACTCTATGACCCCAATTACCGCCAGTTCGACGTCGAGGGCTACCGGGTCTATCGGGGCCGGGTGGATTCCCCGAACGAGCTGGCCCTGATTGCGCAGTTCGACTACACCGGGACGTTCATCACCGACTTCAACGGCCAGGTGAACCCGACCGGCTTCTGCGCGCCGGAACTCGGGATCGACAGCACCTGCGCGGTGCCGTTCGATAGCATCGTGCCGGGTGTGGCGCCCACGGTGAGCATCGACATTCCCCTGGTCGGGCCCATCGTCCAGGTGAAACGGGG
>DASYVW010000281.1:0-11934 GCA_035936675.1 Gemmatimonadales bacterium | reverse complement strand
AGTCGGGAGACCGCTGACAATTGAGCTAGATTCTCCAAGCCCGGCGCCGTACGCTGTCGTATTAGCGTACGGCGCCGAGTTTTTGGCTCCTTCTTGCCCTCCCATCCCGGCGGTATACTAGAGGGCGCTCCGAACACTACCGCCACGAGGCGCAAGGACGAGCGGCCTCGCAGTGGCACCATTGAGAAGCGGATGACTCAAAAACGCGGCCGTGAGGCCAAGCTGAGGACAGAGCACGCCCACCTGTACCCCGGAATCCAGTCGGGCATCTGGATGTCAGTTGAAAGCCTGCTCCGCCACATCACCGATCTAGTCCATCAGGACAATGCCAAGGCCGGGATCATCACCGGCACGCGGCTACTCCGCCAGGAGCATTTCGAATACCGCGGAAGCTCGGTCCGGCCGGAAGGTCTCCCCGCGGGCTCTACCCGTCTCAGCGACTCCGGTGAGGAACCGGGGCGGCGTGAGGCAACCGAGACTCGCCCGCCCGCCCATACGCCGGGCGAACAAGGAGGGCACGGGGCATGAGCGAAGACTCCCGTGCCGGCGTGCAGCGAGGGCGTCGGGTGCGAGCAGATGTACATCAGGCGCTCCTGAGGTCCAGATTCGCCCATCTGTACCCTGGCATCGCCCCGGGGGAATGGCAGCCCGCCACGGTGATGGTGGACCAGGTGCTTGCAGTACGCCCGGGCACAGCGTCCGCCCGGTCGGGGAACCGCGACCGCGTTCTCGACGGCCGCCATTTCGAGTTCCGCGGGCGGCTCTCGGCCGGGGCCCTGGACGACCAGCGGCGATCGAGGCTCCAGGACCGTCAGGACCGCCGGGAAGAAGTGGAGTAGACGTGGAGCGGGTGATTTTCCTTGGTGTGACCGGCGTCACAATGCGGCTATGGACCGGCGAGTAAGGTAGATCCGAGATGAGCCTTTTCTCTTGCCATGAATCGACGCTATCGTGACCCTCCCTGACGTCCGCAGCGCTCCCAGCATCCTAGTGGTGGACGACCAGGCAACGGTGCGTCGCATGGCGCATCGTCTGTTGAGTGAATGGGGATTCCGGGTCTTCGAGGCAGAAAGCGGCGAGGAAGCGCTGGAGGTGCTCGAGACCGCACGGGTCGGCATCCAACTGGTTATGGTCGACGTCGTCATGCCGCTGGCGGACGGGGTTCAGGTCACCCGCGCCATCCAGCGGCGATGGCCGGGGCAGCGGACCCTCTACATGTCTGCCCACCCGGCGGAAGTGCTGGTGCAGTATGGACTGAGTGAGCTCGACGCGCCTTTCCTGGCCAAGCCGTTTACCCGGGACGAGCTTCTGACCAAGGTCAGCGAGGCACTCGCCTGGCCGACATCGAACTCCGCACAGAGACCACCCCCGCGCTAGAGCCAGATCCCTTGGAGCTGGTAAGCCACAAGCCGGCACGCGAGTGCCCGGTGGCGGAGCCGCATCCACGGTCGAGCTGCGGGATCGTGAAGGCGAGAGAGCGGAGTCAGGCTGCGGGAGATGCTGCGGGTCCGGCCGGGAAAAAAGAGCGGTAGTGATCTAGGATCGGGTTCGGCCCATCGTGAAGTAGAAGGTTGCACCCTGCCCTACCAGGCCTTCTGCCCAGACCCGGCCGCCGTGCCGGTGGATGATGCGCTGCACCGTGGCGAGGCCGATGCCATTCCCCGGAAACTCCCCTTGCGGGTGCAGGCGCTGGAATGGACCGAAGAGCCGGTCGGTGTACGTCATGTCGAACCCCGCGCCGTTATCCCGCACGAAATAGGTCGCCTCACCGCCCGCCTGCATCATCCCGAATTCGATGCGTGACTCCGGCTCTTTCGCCGTGAACTTCCAGGCGTTCGCCAGCAGGTTTTCCATCGCGATCTTGAGCAGATGACTGTCCCCGGTGACCAGGACCCCCGGACGGACCTTTGCGCCCATCTTGCGCTCGGGCTCGCTCTCCTGGAGCCGCGTGAGGATCAGGCTGGCGATACTGCTCAGGTCGACTTCCTGGTCCCGCAAGTCGGCCCGGGTCACCCGGGACAGGTGCAACACGTCGTCGATCAGCTGCGACATGTGCTGGCTTGCCTCGCGCACCCGGCTCAGGAAGCGCTGTCCCGCCTCGTCTAGCCGGTCGCCCTGACTCTCGAGCACCGCCCGGCTAAAGCTGTCGATCCGCCGGAGCGGCGCCCTCAAGTCGTGCGAGACGGCGTAGCTGAAGCTCTCCAGCTCCCGGTTCTTGTGCTCGAGGTCGCGCACCAGCTCGGCCCGGGTCTCCGCCAGCTCCAGTGCCGCCTGCTCGCTCGCTGCCAGCAGCTTGGCCTGCCGGCGAAGGAGCTCGTTCTTCTTTGCCAGCTCGACGAACACCGCGACCTTCGACCGCACGAATTCCGGCACCACCGGCTTGACCAGATAGTCCACCGCCCCGACGGCGTACCCGCGAACGGCCTGCGTCTGGGTGTTGTCTCCCGCGGTGAGGAACAGGATGGGAGTATGGCGTGACTTGTCCCGCTCCCGGATCAGCTCCGCGGTCTCGAAGCCGTCCATCTCCGGCATCTTGACATCGAGGAGAATGACCGCGAACTCGTGGGTCAGAAGCCACCGCAGCGCGTCCCGGCCCGACTCTGCCTTGATCAGGTTCTGCCCCAGCCCCTGAAGCATCGCCTCCAGGGCGACAAGATTCGCGGGTTGGTCGTCGACCAGTAAAATGTTGACCCGGTCGTCGGTCAGCGGGGACGCGTTCTCCGTTTCCTGAAGAGCCTCCGCGTCCACGGGCGACTTCCCCGCCTCCCCGCCTCCCCGCTGACCCGCTATCGGTACAGCCATACACGCAACAACGACAACAGCTGCTCCATGTCAACCGGTTTGGCGATATAGTCCGACGCGCCGGCCTCGATGCACTTCTCCCGGTCTCCCTTCATGGCCTTCGCGGTCACCGCGATGATCGGGAGATTGCGGAACTTGGGCATCTGCCGGATTGCTCGCATGGTCTCATAGCCGTCCATTTCCGGCATCATGACGTCCATGAGCACGACGTCCACGTCGGGCGTGTCCTGGAGACGGGCGACGCCGTCGTGCCCACTCTCGGCGTGGATCACCTTCATCTCGCTGCGCTCGAGGAATGTGGTGAGCGCGAAGATGTTGCGGACGTCGTCGTCCACCACCAGGGCCTTTCGTCCGACGAGGGTGGGATCGGCCCGATGCAGCTGCTCCAGCATGCGCCGCTTCGACTCCGGCAGGCGCTCGGTGACCCGGTGAAGGAAGAGGGCGGTTTCGTCGAGCAGCCTTTCGGGGGATTGCGCATCCTTGATGACCACCGACTCCGCGATCCGCCGGAGCTCGGCCTCTTCCCGCTTGGTTAGCTGTTTCCCCGTGTATACGATGATTGGGAGCTTCCGCAGCCCGGTCTCGCCCTTCACCCGGGTGATGAGCTGGAAGCCGGTCATGTCGGGCAGGCCGAGATCGAGCACCATGCAGTCGAACGTCTCGCGCTGGAGCGCCGCGAGCGCATCGGCCCCGGTGGTGACCGCCGTGGTCTGCACGTCGCCGTTGCCGATCAGCTCCGCAATGCTTTGCTGCTGCACCTCGTCGTCTTCGACCACGAGGAGCCGCTTGACCGGGCGGTCCACGAATTCGTGCAGGGTGGTGAGGGCGTCCGACAGCGACTCCTTCGTGGCTGGCTTGGTGAGGAAGTCGATGGCGCCGAGCCGCAGCCCACGTTGCCAGTTCTCCTCCACCGAGATGATGTGCACCGGAATGTGCCGGGTGGAGGCGTCATGTTTCAGCCGGTCCAGAATGGTCCAGCCATCGGCATCGGGGAACCTCAGGTCCAGGGTGACGGCCGTCGGCTGATACTCCCGGGCCAGCGCGAGCGCCCGGTCCGCCGTCTGCGCCACGAGCCCCTTGAACCCACGCTCCCGCGCCAGGTCGAGCAGGATCTGGGCGAAGTGGGGATCGTCTTCGGCAATGAGGAGGACGCGGTCACCCTCCTCGATCTGACCCCGGTCATCGCTGACCGCGCGGTCGACCACAGGGGCAAGCACGACCCGCGAGCTGGCCGTCGGCATCGGCCTCGACTCGCTCAGCGTTGCGACGCTGCCCGCGCCATCCTCGTCGCTCGCGGGGGCCTCGCCCGGCTGGGCCGGATACAGCAACGGCAGATACAGGGTGAACGTGCTGCCTGCGCCCGGCGTGCTTTCGATCCGGATCTCACCGCCGAGCAACCGGGTGATCTGACGGCTGATGGAGAGACCCAGTCCGGTTCCGCCGAATTTCCGGCTGGTGCCGGTGTCGCCCTGTTGGAACGCCTCGAAGATGACGGAGTGCTTCTCCTTGGGAATGCCGATGCCGGTATCGGTCACCGAGAACGCAATGACCGTGTTCGCACCGTTGAGAATCTCCTGCTCCGGGTTCCAGCCGCTCGTCGCCACGCTGGCCTTGAGCGATACGCCGCCCCGCTCAGTGAACTTGAAGGCATTGGAGAGGAGGTTCTTGAGGACCTGCTGCAGCCGCTTGGTGTCGGTCTGCATGGCCGGCGGGAGCGCCGGATCGAGATCGACCTCGAACTGCAGACCCTTGAGGTCCGCCACCTGACGGAACGTGCTGTCCACGAACTTCCGCACCTCGGCGAACGGCACGGTGGTGATGTCCACCGCCATGGTGCCGGATTCAATTTTGGACAGATCCAGAATGTCGTTGATCAGATCCAGCAGGTCGGAGCCCGAGCTGTGGATGGTCTGGGAAAAGCCGACCTGCTTGGGCGTGAGGTTGCCGTCGGCGTTCTCGCTCAGGAGCTGCGACAGGATGAGGAGGCTGTTGAGCGGGGTCCTGAGCTCGTGGGACATATTGGCCAGGAATTCGGACTTGTACTTGGAGATGAGGGCGAGCTGCTCGGCCTTCTCTTCCAGTGCGACCTTGGCCTGTTCCACCTCCTTGTTCTTCTGCTCGACCTCCGCCTTCTGGCCCGCCAGCAGATGGGCCTTTTCTTCCAGCTCCAGGTTGGTCTTCTGCAGCTCGTCCTGCTGACTCCGAAGTAGATCCTCGGACTTCTGCAGCGAGCGGGTCTGCTGCTCCAGCCGCTTGTTGGTCTCGGTGAGCGCCTCCTGCTGCGACTGGAGACCCTCGGTGAGCGCCTGCGACTGCTTGAGCAGCTCCTCGGTCCGCATGTTGGCTTCGATGGTGTTGAGCACGATCCCGATACTCTCGGCCAGCTGCTCGAGGAAGGTGAGCCGGATCTCGTCGAACTGGTCGAAGGTGGCCAGCTCGAGCACGGCCTTCACCTCGCCCTCGAAGAGGACCGGCAGAACCACGATGTTCCTGGGCGGCGCCTCGCCCAGCCCGGAGCTGATCTGGATGTAGTCGCTCGGCACCTGATTGACCAGCAGCATCCGGCGCTCGACTGCGCACTGCCCTACCAGCCCCTCGCCCATGCGGAACCCGCTGGAGACGTGCTTGCGGTCCTTGTAGGCGTAGCTGGCCAGGAGCTTGAGAGTCGGCTCGGGGCCCGCCGGGTCCACCACGTAGACGACACCGTGGTGCGCGGTGACCAGCGGTGCCAGGTCCGAGAGGATGAGCTGCGACACTGCCGCCAGGTCGCGCTGGCCCTGAAGCATCCGGCTGAACTTGGCCAGATTGGTCTTGAGCCAGTCCTGCTCCATGTTCTTCCGCGTGGTATCGCGGAGGTTCCGGATCATCTCGTTGATGTTGTCTTTGAGCTCCGCCACCTCCCCCTGGGCCTCGACCGCGATCGAGCGGGTGAGGTCGCCCTTGGTCACCGCGGTGGCCACCTCCGCGATGGCACGCACCTGGGTGGTCAGGTTGGCGGCGAGCTGGTTCACGTTTCCGGTCAGGTCGCGCCAGATGCCCGCCGCTCCGGGCACTCGGGCCTGACCGCCCAGCTTGCCGTCGATGCCCACCTCGCGAGCCACGTTGGTCACCTGGTCGGCGAAGGTGGCCAGCGTCTCGGTCATCCAGTTGATCGTGTCGGCCAGCGTCGCGATCTCGCCCTTCACCTCGACGCGGAGCTGCTGCTTCAGGTCGCCGTTGGCGACCGCGGTCACCACCTTGGCGATGCCGCGCACCTGCGCCGTCAGGTTTGCCGCCATGGAGTTCACGTTGTCGGTCAGGTCCTTCCAGACGCCCGCGACACCGGTGACCTGGGCCTGGCCCCCCAGCGTTCCCTCGGTACCCACCTCGCGGGCCACCCGGGTCACTTCCGAGGCGAAGGAGTTGAGCTGGTCCACCATGGTGTTGACCGTGTTCTTGAGCTCCAGAATCTCGCCCTGGACATCCACCGTGATCTTCTTGTTCAGCTCGCCCCGGGCCACCGCCGTCGTCACGTCGGCGATGTTACGCACCTGGGCGGTCAGGTTGCCCGCCATGTAATTCACGTTGTCGGTCAGGTCCTTCCAGGTGCCGGCGACGCCCTTCACGTACGCCTGGCCGCCCAGCTTGCCCTCGGTGCCGACTTCGCGGGCCACGCGGCTCACCTCGGAGGCGAAGGAGTTGAGCTGGTCCACCATCGTGTTGATGGTGTCCTTGAGCTCGAGGATCTCGCCCTTCACGTCCACGGTGATCTTCTTCGACAGGTCGCCGTTCGCCACCGCCGTGGTCACCTGGGCGATGTTGCGGACCTGGCCCGTCAGGTTCCCAGCCATGCTATTGACGTTATCGGTCAGATCCTTCCAGGTACCGCCGACGCCCTTCACCCGGGCCTGACCGCCCAGCTTCCCTTCGGTGCCCACCTCGCGGGCCACGCGACTGACCTCGGAGGCGAAGGAGTTGAGCTGGTCCACCATCGTGTTGATCGTGTTCTTGAGCTCCAGGATCTCGCCTTTCACGTCTACCGTGATCTTCTTGTTCAGCTCGCCCCGGGCCACCGCCGTCGTCACGTCGGCGATGTTACGCACCTGGGCCGTCAGGTTGCCCGCCATCGAATTCACGTTGTCGGTGAGGTCCTTCCAGGTGCCACCGACGCCCTTCACCTGCGCCTGGCCGCCGAGCTTCCCTTCGGTACCCACCTCGCGAGCGACCCGGGTGACTTCCGACGCGAACGAGCTCAGCTGGTCCACCATCGTGTTGATGGTGTTCTTGAGCTCCAGGATTTCGCCCTGCACGTCGACGGTGATCTTCTTGTTCAGCTCACCGCGCGCGACGGCCGTCGTGACTTCGGCGATGTTGCGGACCTGCGCCGTCAGGTTCCCGGCCATCGAGTTGACGTTGTCGGTGAGGTCCTTCCAGGTACCACCCACGCCGCGGACCTGCGCCTGGCCGCCGAGCTTCCCTTCGGTGCCGACCTCGCGAGCGACCCGGGTCACCTCGGAGGCAAACGAGTTGAGCTGGTCCACCATCGTGTTGATGGTGTTCTTGAGCTCCAGAATTTCGCCTTTGACGTCGACGGTGATCTTCTTGGACAGGTCCCCGTTGGCCACGGCCGTCGTGACATCGGCAATGTTGCGCACCTGGCCAGTGAGGTTGCCGGCCATGCTGTTGACGCTATCGGTGAGGTCCTTCCAGGTGCCGCCGACGCCCTTCACTTGGGCCTGGCCGCCGAGCTTCCCTTCGGTACCCACCTCGCGGGCGACGCGGGTCACCTCGGAGGCAAAGGAGTTGAGCTGGTCCACCATCGTGTTGATGGTGTTCTTGAGCTCCAGGATCTCGCCCTTCACGTCCACGGTGATCTTCTTCGACAGGTCGCCGTTCGCCACCGCCGTGGTCACCTGGGCGATGTTGCGGACCTGGGCCGTCAGGTTCCCGGCCATCGAGTTCACGTTGTCGGTGAGGTCCTTCCAGGTACCGCCAACGCCCTTTACCCGGGCCTGACCGCCGAGCTTGCCTTCGGTGCCCACCTCGCGGGCCACGCGGGTCACCTCGGAGGCAAACGAGCTGAGCTGGTCTACCATGGCGTTTACCGTCTTGCCGATCCGGAGGAACTCTCCCATCAGCGGGCGGCCTTCGATCTCGAGCGACATCGTCTGGGAGAGGTCGCCCTTGGCCACCGCCCCGATCACGCGAGCCACCTCGCTGGTCGGCTGGACCAGGTCCCCGATCAAGGTGTTGACGGAAGTGATCGATGCCGCCCACGCACCGGCGGCCCCGTGAAGGTGCGCCCGCTGGGTGATCTTGCCCTCTTTGCCGACTGCCTGGCTTACCAGCTCGAACTCCCGGGAGGTCTCCCGATTGAGGTCGATGATGTCGTTGAGGGTGTCGGAGATTTTTCCGGCAACCCCGACCCGCGACATGGGCATTTTGACGGAGAAATCACCCTTGCGGATCGCCGTGAGGACTGCCAGCAGTTGGTCGGTATCGAGCGCGTCGGAGGGCGTAGTCGCAACACGAGCCCCCGACCGCCGCTTTGACTTGCGACCATTGCTGGTCGACGGTTCAGTCGGCATGAAAACTCCCGAGTGGTGCTAGGCTATGGACGGAGACCACCCAACATGAGTTTGGGTAGAAACAATCGGCTGTGAGGCAGGTCACAGGCCTGGAGAAACCGCGTAGTAATGGAGTACCGCTTGACTTACCCGCCGCTTGGGCGACACTTCAGTCAACGGAATTCATCTCAATAATAGGGTTGTGCGGGGTTGCCCGGCAGGCGGCCGCCACCTACCTGATGGGTCTGCATGGCTGAAAACCCGCTCCGGATCCTGATTCTCGAAGATGTGCCGATGGACGCCGAGCTCATGGAGTACGAGCTCGAGCGGGCCAGCATTCCGTTCCTCTCCCGCAGGGTCGATAGCCGGGAAGCATTTCTCGACGAGCTCGACCAATTCCGCCCCGATCTGATCCTCTCCGACTACACCCTCCCCCGCTTCGACGGCATGACCGCACTCTCCCTGGCCAGGGAGCGGGCGCCGAGTATCCCCTTCCTGATCGTCACCGGCTCGGTGAACGAGGAGACGGCCGTCGGATGCATGAAGGCCGGGGCCACCGACTACCTGCTCAAGAGTAATCTGGCCCGGATCGGTCCGGCCATCGAGGCGGCGCTGCAGCGGGAGCGCGCCCACGCCGAAAAGATCCAGGCGGAATCGGCCCTGGCGGCGAGCGAGCGGCGATTCCGCTCGCTGGTTCAGAACTCATCCGATCTGGTGACGGTCCTCGCCCCCGATGGCACGATCACCTACGCCAGCGACTCGGCCGAGCGCATCGTCGGGTATTCGCCCGCCGACCTCGTGGGCACCAGTCTGCTGGGGTACCTCGACAGCAACCATGTGGAGCCGGTGCGGGGACTGCTGCACACCAACGGCAAGTCCAGTGTGGCCGGCCCCATCGAGTTCAGCCTGCGGCGGCCGGACGGCTCGGTGGTCTGGCTCGAGGCGGTGGGCAGCAATCTCCTTACCGACGCCACGATCCGGGGCATCGTGCTGAACGCCCGGGACGTAAGCGAGCGCAAGCGGGCCGACCTGGCGCTGCGAGAGAGTGAGGAGCGCTATCGCGACCTCTTCGACAACGCGACCGATCTGGTGTGCATGGCGGCACCGGACGGGTCACTCCTGTACGTGAACAAGGCCTGGCAACAGGGCACCGGGTACGACGACGACGAGATCGATCGGATGCAGCTCCTCGACATCGTGCATCCCGACAGCCGCGGGTACTACACTGAGGTCGTCGATCGCGTGCTCCGGGGCGAACGCCTCGACCACGTGGAGCTGGTCTTCATGCCCAAGACCGGCGCTCCAATCACGGTCGAGGGAAACCTGAGCTGCACCTTCAGGGATGGCGTTCCCTCCGCCGTGCGCGGCATTTATCGCGACGTCACGGAGCGAAAGCGGGTGGAGGAGCAGCTCCGGCGGGCAGAACGCATGCAGGCTGCAGGCAAGCTGGCGGGGGGAGTAGCCCACGAGGTCAACAACATGATGACGGGCGTCATTGGCTTCAGCGAGTTCGTGCTCCGGAGTCTGGAGCCGGACGACCCTCGCAAGGCGGACGTGGAGGAAGTCATCAAGGCCGGCACCCGGGCGGCCGACGTCACCCGTCAGCTGCTGGCATTCACCCGCCAGCAGGTCCTCCGCCCGCAGATGGTCCAGATCAATGCCGTCGTGTCGGACATGGAAAAGATGCTGCGTCGCTCGCTCGGCGAGGACAAGCTCCTGGAGCTGCGGCTTTCCCCTGACGCAGGGGAGATTCGCGCCGATCGTGGCCAGCTCGAGCAGGTGCTCATCAACCTGGTTCTCAATGCTCGCGATGCGATGACGGGGCATGGGAGGGTCTCGATCGAGACGGCCCTCGCCGTCTGGGACGAGGTCTACGCCCAGCGTCACGAGGGGGTGGACATCCCGCTGGGACGTTATGTGTTGCTCGCGGTGAGCGACAACGGCTGCGGTATGGATCCACAGGTGCAGGAGCGGATCTTCGAGCCGTTCTTCACCACCAAACCGATCGGCCAGGGCACCGGTCTGGGCCTCTCCACGGTCTATGGGATCGTGAAACAGAGCGGTGGCTATGTCTGGGTCTACAGCGAGCCGGGCGAGGGAAGCGCCTTCAAAGTCTACCTGCCGCAGGCCAGAGTGGCCTCCGAGCCGGACGAACCAGCCACCGAGCCGGACGAACCAGCCACCGAGCCTGTAACGGCGTCGGGGCGCGGATCCGAAACCGTCCTTGTCATCGAGGACGAGAGCGTCGTGCGAAAACTGGCCTGCCGCGGCCTACGGGATCACGGCTACAACGTGGTGGAAGCCGCAAATGGGGCCCAGGCGCTACACTACATCCGGGAGCACCCACAGACGATCGATCTGGTGATCTCGGACGTGGTGATGCCCGAGATCGGTGGGCGTGAATTGGGCCAGCGCCTTGCAACCCTGGATCCCGATCTGCCGATCCTCTACATGTCGGGCTATACGGGAGAAGATGTGGTCCAGCGCGGCTTGCTCGATCCCGGAGCTCCGTTTCAGCAGAAGCCGTTCACTCCCGCCGGGCTGGCCCTGAAGGCACGGCAGATGCTCGACCAGGATCCCCGCCGGAAGGCCACCGCTCACTCACCGTAGTCAATCCCGTCTCAGGCACTGGCGTGGGTCTTCGACCCCACCGCGGCGGATCGGAACTCCAGATGATCCGCGCGCATGGTGACGAATCCGCGCGGGGTAGCGAGCCGGGCCAGGCGCTCGCCCGCCATGTTGACCATTCGCTGCGTGACACCAGGAAAGATGGGCATTACCTGATACCACGCCATCGGATCGATGTCGCGGTAGATCCGCTTGTATTGCTCTCTGAGACGCGCTTCAACACCTGACATTCCCGCTCCTCGCCGATGTGGTCGGCTTTCGGGTAAGCGGCTACTCAAGGGCGTGTTGGAGTCGAGGCGATGGTCAAGATAAGGACCTCGGTAGCCGGAGGAAAGACGGGAAGGACGGGAAGGACGGGAAGGACACACACTGTTCGACAGGTATCACGTAGAACACTGTAATCTCATATCGGCTTTCCTTCCCGTCTTTCCCGCCTTTCCGGTCCTTCCCGCCCTACCTAATACGCCGGGGGATCACTCGCCGGGAACGACTCGATCGAGCCTTCGTCAACCTGGCCCAGCGTCGATGGCTTCGGCGCTGGTACAGTGGCAGGGTCGCCACCGATCGCCCGCGCCTTCTGCCGGCCCGAGAGCAGCTGACGCAGGACGTATTGGAGGATGCCGCCGTGCTGGTAGTAGAGGACTTCCTGTGGGGTGTCGATCCGGATGGTCACGTCGAAGCGAATCTTCGATCCATCCTCCCGCCGCGCCTGGACCGTAAGGGCGCGACCCGCGGCAAACCTCGATGCGATGGCTGCCGAGAGCCCCTCCAGATCGAAGACCTCGCGGCCGGTGAGTCCCAAGGTGTCGACCGACTGTCCGGGCGCAAACTGCAGCGGAAGAATTCCCATCCCCACCAGGTTTGAACGGTGGATGCGCTCGTAGCTCTCCGCGATCACCGCGCGGATCCCCTGGAGTGCCGGGCCCTTGGCGGCCCAATCCCTGCTCGACCCCGAGCC
>DASYVW010000280.1:0-4649 GCA_035936675.1 Gemmatimonadales bacterium | reverse complement strand
AGGCGAGGTGGTGCGGCACAGAGTCGTGTTCCCACTGGATCCGGGATAGGAGTCCCCAGTGTCGCCACGATTGGTGCCGCCCGGCCGGCGCAGGTCGTTACGGCCGTCGGCCTGGATCAGGGCCACCCCGTGGACCGGGCCCGAGTTCACCCGATTGTCAACGCCGAAGGCATGTTGGTCCACCTGGCCCTGATCGATATGCCAGACCAGGAGTCCGGGCAACTTCTGTCTGGCCCCGAAGGCGGGATTCATCTGGGCCGAGTCGCTCTCGAGAGCCTGCCGGTTCTCCAGGATATAGTACTCGTCGGTGCCAGGGACGGGCAGGTACAGAACGGTATCCGAGCTGGACACCGGGCCGAGCCGCACCTGGCGGCCGGAGGAGAGGGTGTCCACGGTCACCCAGCCCATCTCCAGAAGCGACCACGCCTCGAAGCGGGCCGGGCTGTAGGGACGGGCATAGTTGCCGCTGCCCATCAGGCCCCATTCGCCGATCCCTTGAGTCGCTTCCGGGTTGAGCAGATCGGTATCGTAGAGGTCGGGCAAACCGAAGGCGTGGCCGGTCTCGTGGGCGAGGGTGCCGATCGGCATGATCGACGAGGGATCGCACGCGGTGTCGCCGCCGACGGCGCTTTGCATGGTGTAGCTGTCCACCTTAAGGAATTGGCCCGGATGACCTGTCCACGGCGTACGGGTCACATAAGGAGAGCCGCCGTTCCATGCGCGCATGACGAAGCGGTGAGCCCAGATATTCGTGGAATTGGGGCACGCTCCATCTCGCTCGGGCTGGAGAAAGGTGACGAAGTCCACCACGCCGTCGTCGTCTCCGGAATTCGGTCGCCCATCGGGACCGTCATTGTCGAACTCACTCCAGATGGTGTTGCCCCCCGGCCCCTGCGACACGACGTCGAGCGTTCGCAGGAGTAGCTCTCCGAAACGGCTTACCGGACGGAGTGGGCAGGGGGCGAGCACCCCGATTCCATTACACCCATCCTCGTAGTACTTGTCGCTGGAGTCGGCCGTCACCCAGTCGAGTACGCGCCCGTCCACCGTGAGGTTGCCGTTGGAGAGCTGTTGGTAAAAGGTCTTGAGACTGTAGGCGCGCCCGACGGGAGCAGGGCCGAAGATGAGCTCCTGATAGCTGGGTACGGGGAACGGTGGTGCCACATTGCGGAAGGCAATGGGTAGGACAGGAACGATCACCCTGCCCGAGACCTTGCCTCCGACCGGTGCCGTCGGCGAGGCAAGATTGAGCGCCCCCACGGCGCCCTCCCGGAGCCAGCGATGGCGGGTCGAGCGCACCGCGGCTACCCGCGTGCGCCAGCCGCCGTCGCGACCAAAGTCGAAGCCCTGTACCTCGAACTGGCCTCGGCGTGCGCGCGGGTACTGAGCCTGGAGAGCGGACGGAACGAGCAGCCCGTAAAGGACTGCCACCGTCGCCCAGCTGAACAGACCGAGCAAGATTCTGCACCTGGAATGGGGGGGCGCCCAAAGGTAATCAGGTGTTCCCCTAGGTCCAGCGGCGCAACCCTTGCTCCTTAGCCAGCTTTCGGGGTGCGGCAGCAGCCAGTCTTTCCGGCTTGTGCCCCTCCCCTGGCCTCACTAGTTTCCGCCATTCGGTGACATAGCGATGTGGGGATTTTTGACTACCTCTCCATGCTGAGGGACCGTGGATACCCAAGAGCTTCAGCAAGTCGCGCTGTTTGAGAAGTGCCGGCAATTCACCAAAGCGCGCGAGTTGCAGGCCATCGGCCTCTATCCGTACTTCAATCCGATTTCCGAATCGGAGGACACCGTCGTCGTCATTGACGGTCAGAAGCGGATCATGCTCGGGTCGAATAACTACCTCGGCTTGACCCATCACCCCAAGGTTCTCGAGGCGGCTTCACGGGCCCTCAGCCGCTACGGATCGGGGTGCACCGGCAGCCGGTTCCTGAACGGTACCCTGGACCTGCACGAGCAGTTGGAGAGCTCCCTGGCCGAATTTCTGGGGAAGGAAGCCTGCCTCGTCTTTTCCACCGGCTACTCGGCCAACCTGGGCCTGATCTCCGGCCTGGTCGGGCGCGGGGATGTCGTCTACCTGGACAAGCTCGACCACGCCTCGATCGTCGACGGCGCCAAAATGTCCTACGGCGAGACCGAGCGGTTCAACCACGGCGATCTGGCTAATCTCGAGCGGAGGCTGGAGCGCAACGGTTCCACGCGCGGAGCGATGATCATCGTGGACGGGGTGTACTCGATGGAGGGCAACATCGCCGACGTTCCGGGCCTGTCCCGCATAGCCCGGAAGTATGGGGCAGCCTTGGCACTCGACGATGCCCATGCCCTGGGCGTGCTGGGGCCGAACGGCGATGGCACGGCCGCGCACTTTGGCATGACCGAGGAAGTCGATATCATCGCGGGCACGTTCTCCAAGTCGCTGGCGTCCATCGGGGGATTCGTAGCTGCCTCCGAGAGCGTCATCCACTACCTGAAGCACCACAGCCGGCCGCTGATCTTCACGGCCTCACTCCCGCCGGCCAACACCGCCGGCGTGCTCGCGGCGCTCCAGGTGCTCCAGCGCGAGCCCGATCGCCGGGACCATCTGTGGGCCAACACTCGACGGCTGCACGAGGGCTTCCGCAGCCTTGGCTTCGAGATCGGCCCGACCGAGACCCCGATCGTGCCAGTCCTGATCGGCCCCATGGAGAAGACCTTCCTGATGTGGCGCCGCCTGTTTGACGCAGGGGTGTTCACTAATCCGGTGGCCCCGCCGGCCGTGCCGCCCTCACAGTGCCGCCTTCGCACCAGCGTAATGGCGACCCACACCTTCGAGCAAATCGACTTCGCGCTCCAGCAGTTCGCCACGATCGGCAGGGACCTGGGGGTCATCTGATCGAACGCCTGCGCGTCCGAGCGGCGCGCGACCGGCGGGACCTGAAGCGATTCATCGACCTGCCCTACCGACTCCATGCGCGGGACCCTCTCTGGGTCCCGCCGTTGCGTCGGGACATGGAGACGCTCCTCTCCCGGACCAAGAACCCCTTCTTCGAGCACGCCCAGGCCGAATACTTCATCGCCGAGCGCGACGGGGTTGTGGTCGGCCGGATCGCAGCCATCAGCAACCGGCTGCATAACGAGACCCATGGTGACCGGGTTGGTTTCTTCGGCTTCTTCGAGTCTATCGACGACCAGGCTGTGGCCGACGCGCTCCTGACCGCCGCAGCGGACTGGTGCCGGGCTCTGGGACACGATGTGCTGCGAGGCCCGGCCTCGTTCTCGGTGAACGATGAGTGCGGGCTGCTCGTCGATGGCTTCGACAGCCCACCGACCTTGATGATGCCGCATAACCCCCGCTATTACATCGCCTTGCTCGAGCGGGCCGGGTTTAGCAAGGCTAAGGACCTGTGGGTCTACCAAGGCGGGAGCGAAAAACAGTACGTTCCGGTCCCTGAGCGGCTGGCGAGGGCAACCGAGCTCATCCGGCAGCGCCAAGGTATCACGATCAGGGCGCTCAACATGAAGGACTTCGAAGGCGAAGTCGAGCGGATCAAGGAGCTCTACAACTCCGCGTGGGAGAAGAATTGGGGCTTCGTCCCGATGACCGAGCACGAGATCGATCACCTGGCCGAGCAATTCAAGCCGGTGGTCATCCCGGAGCTGGTGCCCATGGCCGAGAAGGACGGCAAGCTCATCGGGTTCGGAATCGCGCTTCCCGACCTGAACGTGGTGTTTCGAAAGAATCGATCGGGCCGCCTCTTCCCCATGATCCTCAAGCTGCTCTGGGCGCTCAAGGCCAAGCGGATCCGGCGGGCACGAATCCTCTTGCTCGGGGTACTGCCGGAACATCAGGGCAAAGGGATCGACGCCATGCTCTACCATTGGATCTGGACCAAATCCGGGGAGCGCGGCATCTACTGGGGTGAAGCAGGATGGATCCTGGAGGACAACCCGGCGATGAATGCCGGCCTCGAAAAGATGACCTTCCGAGTCTACAAGACCTACCGGCTTTACGACCGCAGGATATGAGGGCCCTGGTGACCGGCGCCACCGGCTTCGTCGGCAGTCACCTGGTCGAAGCGCTCCAGAGTGGCTCCATCGAGGTCACGGCGCTCGCCCGATCAGCCTCAAAGGCTACGGACCTTGCCCAACGTGGGATACGTGTGGTTAGCGGAGACTTGCACGACATTGCCGGACTCGAGCGCGCCGTTGGGGATCAGGATGTCGTGTACCACGTGGCGGGGGTGGTAGCCGCGCGCGACGAGGCCGAGTTTCTTCGCTCCAATCGGGACGGGACACGCAACGTGCTTACTGCCGCGGAGCGCCAGGGCAGACCCCGCTTCGTGCTGGTATCGTCTCTCGCGGCCGCCGGCCCGGCTCCGCGCGGCGCGCCGCTGTCGGGGATCGAGCCTCCCCATCCGGTGACGGCGTACGGTCGCAGCAAGCTCGCAGCCGAGCAACTCGTGCGAAGCTCCTCCTTGCCCTGGTGCATCGTGCGGCCGCCCATCGTGTATGGACCCCGAGACCGCGAGGTCCTCAAGGTATTTCGCCTCGCCAGGCTCGGGTTGGCTCCGGTCTTTGGCGATGGGGGTCAGGAGCTTTCGGCGGTTCACGCTGCCGATCTGGCCCAGGCATTGATGGCGGTCACGAAGGTCCCGACGACTATCGGCGGG
>DASYVW010000279.1:0-6551 GCA_035936675.1 Gemmatimonadales bacterium | reverse complement strand
GAGGCCTGGACTGCGATGGCCTGGAATTCGGTCTGCAGGCCCAGGTACCGGGCCTGCACGTCGCTCCGTACCAGCAGACGGCGGGCGCGCACGTCTTCATCCGCGTCATCCTGCTGGGCTCGAGCTTCGGAGAGTCGCAAGGATCGGCCGAACCCCGTGAAGATCGGCAGCGACAGAACCAGGTTCGCCCGGAACGGCTGCCCCGTATAGTGAAAGGGGAAGACGTTGTTCTGGCTTCGAACCTGTTGGGAGACCGGGTCGAGCAAGGCGCCGCCGCCATCGACCAACCCGGACGTGGCGAAGCAGTTGCCGACCTCGCCCCCGAGCGACAACGCGGAGCGCACCGAGTTGTTGTACTGGCAGTCGGCCGCCTGGGCCTGGGCGTCGGTGAGCGTCTGGCCCAGAAGCAGGTTCTCGTTGGTGAATTGCTGAGTGAATCCGCTCCAGCCGGCCTGCAGAGAGAGCGACGGGAGAAAGTCGGCCTTGGCCTCCCGCACGCCCAGCCCGGCGGCGTGCCCTCGGGCGCGAAGCGAGCGCAGCTCCGGATTGTGCTGCTCGGCCAGGGCCAGAAGGCTGTCGACCTGAAAGCTCGGAGGCGTGACCGGGAACGAGTCCGAAAGAACGATTTGCTCGATGGCCACCGGCGGCTCGACGCCCATCCGCCTCAGCAGGTCGAGCTTGGCCTCGTTTTCGGCCAGCACCGCCCGGAGCAGTGCGACGTCGGAAGTCCCCTTGAGAACCTCCGCCTGGCGGACGTCGAGCAGAGTGGCCTGGCCAACCCGGTACCGTGCCTTGGCCAGCGCAAGAAAATCCTCATTCCGACTCACCTGCTGCCGGGCCACACCGACCTGCGCCACCGCCTGAAGGGCATTGAGATACTGGGTCGAGATCTCTGCGGTGAGCGCGATTCCCGCCCCGGTGATGTCCGCCTCGGTGGCCCGCTGGAGCGCCTTCTGGTGAGCCGGCCCGGTCAAAGTCCTCCCACTGAGCTGCCACTCGAGTCCGAGATTGTAGCCTGAGGTGACGAATGCCGAGGTTGGTCGGGTGAAGCCGCTGCCGAAGTTGGCCTGCCCCGAACTGGAATACCCTACGTCGCTGGAGACCGTGACCGATGGGAGCAGGCTGCCATAGGCATTTCGAACGCCCCACCGGGCGGGAGAAGCGTCATTCAGAGTCTGCCGGTAGGCGGGGCTGTTCGCACGGGCCTGGCGGAGTGCTTCATCCAGCGACAGGGTCACGGGTTGGGATGCAGGTGCGGAGCGGGTCGAGTCCTGCGCCGCGGTCCAGGAGGGAAGTGCGCAAGTAAGCGCAAGCAGACCGCACCACGGATTCATGAAAGGTGCCCTTTGGGGTGAGACGTGACTGGGGCGCTATACGCAGGCCTAGCCGCACAGGTTTCAACTTGCGACAAAGAAATCTTGTTGCTGCTCTCAGCGAGTTGGGAGAGGTCCTGCGGCGTTGTGACGACTCGGATCAATCTTTGGCGCGGGAGACGACTGTGCCGGTTTCGGGGAGCTCGAGACGAAACAGCCGGCCCTGCGCATCTGTAACCAGCGTGCCATTGATATCGCCGGCGAGCGTCACCCGGGTGTTCCCACCGTCGCCGCCGGACTCGCGCCGGGCCACGAACGAGGCCCGCCGGTTGGTTCGGGGGAAAACCGCGGTCAGTGCCTTGCCACCCGGGGTTGCCTGATCCGCCACCGCACAGTACAGAGAAAACACCTGATCGTCGAGCAGAACGATGTCCGGCCCTCCGGGGAGCTCGCGACCGGCTTCGGAGCCCTTGGCCACAGTTCGAATGATCAGCCGTGCGCCCGATCCAGCTGCGAGGATGACCGTCGTGCCATTCGGTCCGTCAACTTCGAGCTGGAACTTGGCCAGCGCCCCCTCGGGGGTTCGTTCCAGCGTCGCGGCGAGCTTGAGGGTGGGGTGGTCGGCCGGATAGCGGGCCGCGGCTTTCAGGCTGCTGCTAACCGGTCCCTGGCCGCGCCTGACCAGCGTGAGTTCTTCCCGTCCAATCTCCCGGCCACTCTGCTCCACGACGAGCTTTGTCTCCAGGGGTTCCTGGGCGAGAAGCCGGCCTGCCGTGGGGCAGAGGAGCAGAACCGCAGCGAGGCGCATGACAACTCCGATCATGTCAGGAACCGGCGAGGCAGCGGCTGACCCGTTCGAGGATAAATGTATACAGGCGCTCCCCTTTCTGGGCGGATGCGAGGCTGGGATAACCGATCGATCCGGGAGAGCCCTGAGGCAGGCGCCGGGTTTGTCCCGGCCGATACCGCGTCAACACGCTCTCCGTAACGGCAAAATCCTGGGCCAGATCCATGCGAACCAGGTGCGGTGCCAGGTAGAGCAGCAGGGACGTGTCGAGCTCACCTCCCTGGATCGGGGCGGGGCGTTCGAGGAGGGAGCCGAAATTGATGCTGAAGATATCTACCACCTGGACCGTCGCCTCGTCGGTTCGAATGGTGCTGAGCGCCTCCAGGTGGCCCTCGCTCGATTGCGCGGTGAGGATCAGGAACTCACGGACGCCTGCCCCCTCTTCCCACGACTCGATAAGTTCGTTCATGACCCTGTGAAGCGTGCGTCGCCGCAGGGCTGCACTACCGGGGAACGGCCGCGTCGTGGCATGAACCCCGTACTCGACCGTCGGGGTGCGGGGGATTCCGAACGACGCGGACAGATCGTCCGCCAGCCGCTCCACGATGATGGTGTCGCAGCCTAGTGGAAGATGGGGGCCGTGCTGCTCAGTCGTGCCGACCGGCACGATGAGCGTGGGGCGCTCGAGCAGGCGCTCGCCCACCAGGCCAGGAGTCATTTCCTTCAAACGCCAGGGGCGCCGGTCTTGATTCATCGCGGGCAATCGTGGGTGATAGTGGTCCTTGCAGCCGGCGTCGCGGCCGCCGAGTGGCTCCGCCAACCCGCGCCGGTTTGGGTGGGGATCGGGTGGGCGTGTGTGGCCGGCGCCGCTGTCGCGTTGTGGCCGCTTGCCGGCTGGCGCCGCCGGCTTCTCGCGGCCCTGCTCCTTGCCCTGGCGGCAACCCTCACGTTGACCCAGCGGCAACTCACTGCAATCGAGACCCGCTGGCCCGAGGAGCGGGAGCATCGGGTCACCGCGGCATCCGAGCACCTAGATGGTGATCTGCACTCCGAGCTGAACAGGGCCAAGCGCCTAGCCCAGGCAGCGGTGGGGAGTGCGCCGACTAGTCGGGCGCAGGCATTTCATACGCTCGAACGACTGGTACCGCAGGGCGGCCCCGAAATGAGTGTGGTGGTGTTCGACCAGAAGGGCCGGCCATGGGCCTGGGCCGGACGCCACCGGCTGCCGCCCGAGAGCCAGGGAGACACGGTCGCCTCGCGAGCCAGTAGATATTACGTCGTGCTCGAGGCCCGGCGCTACTCTGCCGACGGCCGGGCCGCGGTAGCAGGCGTGCTGATCTGGGCCCATCCCGCCGTGCCCGATCGAGGCAGAAGCCTGACTGAGCTGTTCCGCACCAGCAGCGGGGTGGATCTTGCCGTATACCCACCCGGCACCGCGCCTGCCTCGACCGATGTGTTCGACTATGCGGACTCGACCGCCGCGGGCTCCCGCCTACTCTTCAGCGTGCAGCCGGTCCCACCGGAGCAGGGAGTCGCCAAAGAGCTGGCCTTCCATCGGGGGAGCCGCGCGATCACCGGGCTGGTGCTGCTCATCTTTGCGGTCGCCCTCACAGTCGCGGCGGTTCCACTCGAACGCTTTCTGCTGCTACCCCTGCTGCTTTGGCTCGCGGTCCGGGCGCCGGTCGGGGCAGCCCTCGGGTTACAGTCCCTCTTCTCTCCTGCCACGTTCTTCCGCCCGCTACTCGGGCCGCTCTCCGGATCCGCCGGAGTGCTCGGCCTGGCCGGCATGCTGCTCACGATGGCCGGGGTATGGCTGTGGCGCCGGCGAGTTCCGCGGCGCTGGTACGGCGTGGTCCTCGGCATCGCCCTGCTGCTCGCCTGCCCTTACCTGATCAGCGCGTTGGGGCGGGGCATCACCCCGCCGGCCAGAGGAGTGCCGATGGGCCTCTGGCTGACCTGGCAGCTGACGCTGCTCGTTGCGGTGTCCGCCCTCATTGTGGGCGCGGCGGCTCTCTTCCGCGGGAGCGGTCCCGAGAGCAATACCCGCTGGCGCATTATCGCCGGAGTGGGAATCGCCGTCGCGGCGGCGATCATAGGCGTCCTGGTCTGGAGCCCTCGAGGCGGGTGGCCCGAGTGGTACACCTTCCTCTGGACGCCGGCGCTGCTGCTGGTGACGCTGCCGGCGCCCCGCTGGGCCGCGATCAGTGGTATCGCGCTCGTGGCCGGGAGCTCGGCCGCGCTGGTGACGTGGGGCGCCGAGCTTTCCGGCCGACTCGAGGTGGCGCAGCGTGACATCGCCCGGCTTGGCGCCGAGCCCGATCCACTGGCGTTGCCGCTGCTGGAGCGGTTCGGCGAGCAAGTGCGGCATTCGACCGTGCCTTCAACCGCGTCGGAGCTCTACGCCCTCTGGCACGGCTCCTCGGTCGGGCAGCAGGCGTATCCGGCCCACCTGGCACTCTGGTCGGGAGCCGGCGAGCTGCGGGACGAGCTCACCCTCGACTCACTCGATCTGCCGCCGTCACTCCTGGCCGGATTGGTGCGCAATTTCTCATCGAAGGACACCCTGGACGTGGTTCAGCTCGCCCGCATTCCAGGCGTGCATTACGTGCTGCTGGTTCGGCTCTCCCCAACCGAGGTAATGACCGCATCGGTCGGTCCCCGATCCGAGTTGATTCTGCCCGGAAGGGTCGGGCGTCTGCTCGACCCGTCGCGGCATAGCAGACCGCTTTACACGCTCGCGCTCGCTCCTGCCGCAGGCAGCGAAGACGCTCCCTTAGGGCGTCCCCGCTGGCGCCGGGAGGGATGGTCTCTTCACAGCGAGTACCCACTCTCGCTGGCGGGGGCCACCCGGGCCGTACACGCCGAGGTCGATCTCCGGGGTCCCCTGCCGCTCTTCGTGCGGGGTGTGCTGGTCGTGCTGCTCGATGCCGCGGCGCTCGCCCTGCTCTGGTTCCTGGCGGAGTTCGTGGCTGGGGCTCGTCCGCGGCCTCCCCGCTGGCGGAGCCTGGCTCGCTCGTTCCGGATCCGTCTCGCGGCAACGCTGGCCGTGTTCTTCATCCTGCCTGCCGTGGGCTTCGCGGCCTGGAGCTTTGCCCGGTTGGCCGAGGAAGCGGAGGGCAGTCGGGACCTGCTGATTACCCAGACCCTGCGCGACGCGGTCCTCACCGGCGGCGGCGCCTTGAAAGGGGGGACGTCGGCTGCCGAGCATCTCGGTGACCTGAGCCGTCGTATCGACGCCGACCTGGCACTCTTTCGCGGCGGGATGCTGGCCGGCATCAGCACTCCGGTACTGCGAGATCTCGGCGTGGTGGGCCAGCTCATGGATCCACGCGCCTTCCAGACGCTCGCGCTGGACGGAGAGATCGAGGTGACTCGGGACGGCTCGATTCCACAGCTCGCCGAGCGGGTGGGATATCGCGTCGTCGAGCCGGGCTCCCCCAGCGACATCGGCGTGTTGGCGACGCCTCAGCTCGCGGACGACCCGTCACTGGGCGCGCAACAGCTCGATCTGGCCCTGGTTCTATTGCTGGCGACCCTCGCCGGAGTGGCGGCGGCGCTGTCGGGGGCCGGGATTGCCGCGCGAGCCTTATCCCGTCCGGTCGCCGAGCTGCGGCGTTCGGCCCTGGCTCTTGGTAAAGGGCACCCGATGCCCGCCCATTCAGAGCATCCCCCACTCGAGTTCGAGCCGGTGTTCGGCGCCTTCGAGCGCATGGCGGCCGACATCCGATCGAGTCAGAGCGCACTCGAGGACGCCCGGCGTCGCACAGCGGCCGTGCTCGCGACGGTCGCGACCGGACTGGTCGGCGTGGATCCGCAGGGCAACGTTCTCATTGCCAACCGCCAGGCGGTGGACCTTCTCGGCGCTCCCCTACATGAGGGTGAGCCGTTCCTGGAGCGGCTCTCCGATGAATGGAGTCCTCTGGCCGTCGCGGTCCGGCGATTTCTGGAAAATCCCGATGGCAACGGCACCGCAGAGCTCGAGGTCGGTGGTCGCCGGCTCACGCTCCAACTCGCGTCGTTGGGCCCCGAAGTGCGTGGAGTCGTCATGGCGTTAAACGACGTGACCGACATCTCCCGCGCCGAGCGGGTGTTGGCGTGGGGCGAGATGGCGCGCCAGGTGGCGCACGAGATCAAGAACCCCCTCACGCCCATGCGACTCGGCATCCAACACCTCCGCCGAGTCTATCGGGAGCGCCGGGCGGAGTTCGATCACACCCTGGACGAGACCTCGGCGCGCATCCTGGCGGAGATCGACCGGCTCGACACCATCGCGCGCGCGTTCAGCCGTTTTGCCGCCCCCGCCGACCTGAGCGGGACATTGGATCGGATCGATCTCGGCGTGGCTGTGGGCGAGGTGGTGCAGCTCTATCAGCTGGCTGCAGAGGGCTGCGAGGTGCAGCTCAAGGTCGAGCCGCCGGCCTTCGGCGCCGCCCGGACCGATGAGGTGAAGG
>DASYVW010000278.1:0-6240 GCA_035936675.1 Gemmatimonadales bacterium | reverse complement strand
TTGGAGGCGAGCACCTTCCCGTAGGTGCCGCTCGTTGGATCGGCATCGAGGACAGCGAGGAAGTCACTGGCGCCTGCGATCGGATGGTGCATGCCGCCGGGGGCCGACTCAGCACCATGCGGTCCGGCCCAGATGAAGAGGTATTTTGCTGGAGCACCGCGGGGGGCGGCGTGGTTCGTGGAGCATCCCAGGGTCGTGGTGGCCGCCAGCAGCACGAGCGCCCAATGCACCCTGGATCCATGCACAGTCCTGGTCATGTCGTCTTCCTTGCCGCCCTTAGCGGCCCGTGTTCCGCGCCGGGAACCCGTCGACTGCATAGGCAAACATCGGAACCAGTCCTGCTGCCTAACTAGTATTAGACTGCGGCTGTGCTCGCCTAAGTCAACGTGTCAGACTTCGGCGCTGGCTCACCAGCGCGCCTAACACTTCGCGCCGTTCACAGATGCACAGCCCACGTGATTATCGCTGCCAGAATGACGTTATCTACCTTTTGCTCGCGGTCAGGCGCTGGCGAAACTCGGTCAGCCAGTTGGGCACGACCACCAGCGGGTAGGTCGCCGACTCCGAGCTGGGGATGACGATCCGCGATCCGTCGCGGCTGACGTCGAAATTGGCCTGGCGGAAGTCGGCGCTGCCGTTCGGTATCCGCGCTACCAGCATTGCGGCGTGGTAGAGTACCGTGCCAGGGGCATCGGTGCCAGAAGCACCCGTCCACAAATAGGGCAACCTTCTTTCTGCGAAAGGCGATGTCTGGCCGGACCCGTGTGATGGGCGTCAGATTGTAGTGCACCCGGTAGCGTAGACCCTGAGCAAAAACCTCTCGTCGAACTGCCAACTCAGCCGGCGTATCCCTCTGCGGCGTCTGACTCATCCTCTTGGAAATTGCTTTGGAGGTAGGACTGGGACCACGCCGGCGTTTCGATGACGGCGGTTTCATCAGAGCATGCCCGCTTCAACTAGGTGACTCCCAAGCCGTAGCATGAGTAGGGGAGGAACGGCATCCCCGATGAGTTCTGCCCAGGCTGTTCGGCCGGCCGCAGGGGTGAAGTCGAAGAAGTCTGGAAAGAACTGTAGGCGTGCGGCCTCTCGAGGTGTGAGCGTCCGTCTCCGACTAGGGTGAACAAACCTTCCCTGCCCCATTGACCCAAATCCGCCGGTGATCGTTTGCGATGGAGGATCCCACCGCAATCGCATACACAGACTTGTAGCTATGCTCTTCTTCCCGATGGCAAGCTGGACGAAGCCGACCCGGTAAGTCGTAGGCCTTGTTTGCAAACAACCATTTGATCCGCTTCACGTTGGCCGCAGTGACCGCTGAGGCAACAGAAAGTGGGTCACCGTTCGCCCGACCAGCCAGAGCCCCAATTGCCCACCGCAGGTCCCGCTCGCGTTCTTGTGCTCCTATGAGGCTTGCCAACAGCTGACTCGGCTCGACTGTCAGCTGCCGACCAGCGATCAATAGGTACCTCTGCGGGGGCGAAGAGGGTAGAGCGGATGCGTCAAAGCTTCTTAAGCAGCGCCTCGAATCGGGACTCCGCTCGCAGCGAGTCGAGGTCGGAATCGTTTTCCAGCCACTCCCGATGCCCGAAGCCGTTCCGGACCGCCTTATCCAGACACGTGAGCGCGTCCTCCGTCTCCCCGCCGAGCGCATATACGCAAGCGACGTTATAGAGCACGCTGGGGTCCTCAGGATCGAGGGCGAGCCCCCGCCTCGCCCAGTCGAGCGCCTTCTCCCGCTCGCCCAGCTGTATGAATGCGCCGGCGCCCAAGCAGAGCGCTCGGGCGTCATCCGGGTTGAGCTCGACGTGCTTCTCGGCCACCTGGACACCTCGCCGAAGGCTCGCCTCGGCCTCCGCCGTGCGGCCCAGCCTCGTGAGCGACGTCACCACCAGCAAAGGTGTTTGGTAGTCCTCGGGCCGCACCCGCGAGGCCTCTTCGTAATGCTGGACGGCTTCGCCGTACTTGCCCTGCTGGAAGGACGCTCGTCCGAAGAAGTAGTGGGCCTCGAAGAGCTTCGGGTTCAGCCGGATGGCGGTGCCGAACTCCCGTTCCGCCTCCTGGTACCGTTTGCTCAGCGACAGCGCCAGACCCCGTGACGCATGAGCCTCGGCCGCCTCCGGGCCCAGTTCCAGCGCCTTGCGACTGTAGGCGTCAGCGCCCTCCAGGTTAGCCTTGCTCGCGTCCCAGTACATATAGAGGAACGAGCAGCAGTCGGCCGCGCCGGCGTAGGCCCGTATGTAGTTGGGGTCGATCTCCATCGCCCGCTCGAACATCCGCCGCGCGAACTGGATTCCGGTTCGCCGGAATTGGTGGAAGAACTGCCGGCCGCGCAGGTAATAGTCGTAGGCCTGGACGTCCGCGGTCGGGGCTTCCTCGATGGCGCGCTTCTCATCTTCACTGAGCATCACCCGGAGCGCGCGCACGATATTCTCCGCGATCTCGTCCTGGATCTCGAAGACATCTTGCAGCTCCCGGTCGTAGCGCTCTGACCAGAGATGGTAGCCGTCCACCACGTTTACGAGCTGGGCCATCACCCGCAGCCGGTTTCCCGCCTTTCGGACGCTCCCCTCCAGAACCGTGGCGACCTTGAGCTTCCGTCCGATTTCCCCGATGTCCTCGCTCTTCCCCTTAAAAGCGAACGAGGAAGTGCGCGAGGCGACGCGCAGCGCTTGAATTTTGCTCAGTGCGTTGATGATCTCCTCTGCGATCCCGTCGGTGAAGTACTCGTTCTCCGGATCGGCGCTCATATTGACGAAGGGTAGGACAGCGATTGATTTGGGCGTTGCCGCCGCCGGTGCGCTGACGGTCTGAGGCAAACCCGGCGGGGTAATTGCGCCTGACGAGGGGAGTGCTTGGGCGAACTCCAAAACGCTCGCGTAGCGCTCCGCGGGACTCTTGGCGAGCGCCTTAAGGATCACCTTGCCCACGCTCTCCGGCACCTCCGGCCGCACCGTGCGCACCGAGGGGGGCGTCTCGGTAAAGTGCTTCAGGATGATCGTCTGCGCGCTCGTGCCGGTGAACGGCGGCACGCCCGCCAGCAGCTCGTACAGCATGCACGCCAGGCTGTATTCGTCGGAGCGGCCGTCGAGTTCGGCATCGGCGCTCGCCTGCTCGGGGCTCATATAGGCCGGGGTGCCGAGCGCGGTGCCGGTCTGGGTCAGATGCTCCATGCCGGCCGCGCTCACCGCCTTGGCAATGCCGAAGTCGGTTACCACCGGCTCGCCCTCATACAGCATGACGTTCTCGGGCTTGATGTCGCGGTGATACACGCCGCGCGCGTGGGCGTAGGCGAGCGCAGCCGCGACGTGCCGGGTGATCTCGAGCGCGTCCTCAACCGGCAGTTGGCGCTCGCGCTCGAGCCGGCCGCGTAGCGACTCTCCCTCGATGAAGGGCATGACGTAGTAGAGGAATCCCTCCACCTCGCCCGAGTCGATCAGCGTCAGGATATGGGGGTGGCTCAGGCGGGCAGCGATCTCGACCTCGCGCTGGAAGCGCTCGGCGCCCAGATTCGCGGCCAGGTGCGGGTGCAGAATCTTCACCGCAACCGGCCGCCGATGTCTCAGGTCCTGCGCCAGGTATACGGTCGCCATGCCGCCGCGGCCGACCTCGCGCTCGATTTGGTAGCGTTCTGCGAGGGCGGCCTGCAAACGGATCTGAGCGTCGAGCACGGTTGGGATTCTCACATCCGCTGCAGCACGGCTTGATACCTCGGGTCTGCGCGTAGCGACTCGAGGTCGGTGTCGTTCTCGACCCACTCCCGCAGCCCGAATCCCAGCTGCACGGCCTTCTCCAGGCATGAGATGGCTTCGTCGTGCTCCCCTTGGACGGCGAAGAAGCACGCCATGTTATAGAGCATCCCCGAATCTTCCGGATCTATGACCAGCGCCCGCCTCGCCCATTCCAGGCCCCGCTCCTGCTGGCCCTGCTGGACCGCCGCAACGGCACCGAGGCTCAATGCCCGTGAGTCCTCCGGGTTCAGCTCCAGGTGCCGTTCGACGAGTTGAAGCGCCCGGCCGTATGTCGCCGACGCCTCCGCCTGCCGTCCCAGCCCCTGGTAGGCACCCGCGAGAAAGTGGGGGACCTGGTAGTCGTCCGGCCGGATACGGCAGGCTTCCTCGAAGGACCGAGCCGCCTCAGCGAACTTGCCCTGCTGTAGCAGGGCCCGACCGTGGAAGTAGTGGGCTTCGAACAACTTCGGGTTGAGCCGGATGGCGGCTTCAAACTCCTGTTCTGACTCCTCGGCTCGCCTGGTGAACGCCAGCGCCAGACCGCGCGAGGTGTGCACCTCCGCCGAATCCGGAGCGAGTTCGAGGGCCTTCCGGCTAGCCGCCTCGGCCTGCTCCAGATGCGCCGCGCTGGCGTCCCAGTAAGTGTAGATGAACGAGCAGCAGTCCGCGATCCCAGCGTAGGCGAGTGCATACTTGGGGTCAACTTCGATGGCTCGCTCGAACATGCGCCGGGCGTACTCGACTCCCTTTCTCCGCCACTGGTGGAAGAATTGCCGTCCTCGCAGGTAATAGTCGTAGGCCTGGACATTATCGGTGCGCTTCTTCTCAATGGCTCGCCGCTCATCCTCGCTGAGTACCACCCTGAGCGCCTTCACGATGTTCTCCGCGATTTCATCCTGAATCGCGAAGACATCCTCCAGTTCCCGGTCGTACCGCTCCGACCAGAGGTGATAGCCATCGGCTACGCTAACGAGCTGCGCCGAGACCCGGAGCCGGTTTCCTGACTTCCGCACGCTTCCTTCCAGAACGGTGGCGACTTTGAGTCTCTTCCCGATTTCGCCCATATCCTCGTTCTTACCTTTGAACGCGAAGGTCGAAGTGCGGGAGGCCACGTGCAGCGCGTCGATCTTGCTGAGCGCGTTGATAATCTCCTCGGCGACGCCCTCGCAGAAGTAGTCCTGGTCTTTCTGCGGGCTCATATCCGCGAAGGGGAGGACCGCGATCGATTTCTTATTCGGCGTTACCGGGGTGGCGACTAGGGTGGCCTCGGGTGGTGTCGCCACCTTGGGCGAGCCCAGCGCCAGGACAACCTGAGCGGCCGTCGCGAACCGCTCGGAGGGATCCTTGGCCAGCGTCCTGGCTACCACCTGCTCGAGATCAGCTGTGATGATTGGGCGAACGGCCCGCACAGAAGGCACAGGGTCGGTGAAGCGTTTCATGATCAGCGCCTGGGCAGTCGACCCGGTGAACGGCGCCGCGCCGGCGAGCATCTCGTATAACAGGCAGCCGAGGCTGTAAATGTCGCTCCGGCCGTCCGGCTCCCCACCCGAGGCCTGCTCGGGGCTCATGTACGCTGGCGTGCCCACTGCCAGACCTGTCTGAGTGAGGCTCTCGCCACCGGCGGCACTCACCGCCTTGGCGATGCCGAAGTCGGTGACCATCGCCTCACCCTCGTGGAGCATGACGTTCTCGGGCTTAATGTCGCGGTGCACGACTCCGTGCCGGTGGGCATAATCGAGGGCGGCCGCGACATCACGCCCGATCCGCACTGCCTCTTCCACCGGGAGCGGCTTCTCGCGTTGGAGCCGGTCCCGGAGGGACTCCCCCTCGACGAACGGCATTACGTAATACAGCAGGGGCTGAGCGCCGTCGCTCCCGTCGACCTGACCCGAGTCGTAGAGCGGCAGAATGTGGGGATGCTGCAATCGGGCGGCGATCTGGATCTCACGGAGAAAACGCTCCGGGCCGAGCGAGGCGGCGAGCTCGGGGTGCAGCACCTTGAGGGCCACCTGGCGGCCGTGCTTGATATCCTGCGCGAGGTAGACCGTGGCCATCCCTCCACGACCTACCTCCCGCTCGACAATGTAGCGCTTGGCGAGTGTGGTGCGAAGCTGTTGCTGAAGCTGGGGCACCGCCCAATGTACGGCGGCGGCAGGAGGCGGGCTAGAGTCGGCTCGACTTGGATGCATCCGGGTCCGCACCACTATTCCGTCGCCTGCCTTCACCCTCGCTGCATCTGTTCCCCGCCCCGAATCATCCCGACCCTAGTCCGTCGCTGTACGGGTCGCGGCCGACTGGGTCCGTGCAGGAACGGCTCGGGCACTCCAGCATCCAGCTCACGCTCGACACCTACACGCACACACATTCTGTGCGACCCTTTGACGCCAGACTCTTCTACGGTTCGCACGTGCAAGACAATGGACTCTATCTTCGTCGACTTCAATTGCGCGTTTGCCCTTCCTCAATCCCTCCCGGTTCTCAGGAAAGCGCCGGATCAGAATGATCCACTTCC